>CAZPCV010000016.1:0-27680 GCA_964585245.1 uncultured Gammaproteobacteria bacterium | reverse complement strand
CCGGACGTGTGCAGTCCGTAGCAGTTCGCCTAGTGGTCGAACGTGAACGAGAAATTAAAGCGTTCGTACCACAAGAATATTGGAGTATCGAAGGAGCATTTATTGAAAAGGAACAAGGAACAAGGAACAAGGAACAAGTGATAGCGAAGCTGATTGCCACTCCAGATAAAAAATTAGATAAACTTGATTTGAAAAATAAGGAACAGGTAGACCAGATACTGACAGCTCTCGTGGGAGCCAGCTACTCGGTCGCGAACATTGAAACCAAAAAAACTACCCGCCAACCGAATTCCCCGTTTACTACTTCGACCTTACAACAAGAAGCTAATAATGCTTTGGGATTTTCGGCCAAACAAACTATGCGTCTCGCCCAACAATTGTATGAAGGAGTAGAGTTGGGTAGCGAAGGCCATGTCGGTCTCATCACTTACATGCGTACCGATGCTGTGCAACTGTCCGACCAATTCTTAACCGAAGCGGCCACTGTCGTTCTCCAAGAATTTGGGCCCGAATACCAACTAGCCGAACCGCGCCTCTTTAAAAACAAAAATAAAAACGCTCAAGAAGCTCACGAAGCCATCCGCCCCACCAGTGCCCTGCGCACACCAGATTTAGTTAAACCATTTTTAGACAATAATCAATACCGTCTCTACACCCTCATCTGGAAACGTGCTGTCGCCACCCAAATGAAAGAAGCCCTGCTCAACGCCGCCTCACTCGATATTGTCAGCAATAACCAATATACATTTCATGCCACCGGTCAAACCATTATATTCGATGGCTGGCTTAAACTCTACCCGGAAAAAATCAAAGAAAACAGTTTGCCTGTGTTACAAAATGGCAGCGCCATGACCTGCGACACACTCACCCCCGAGCAGCACTCCACTGAGCCACCTGCTCGCTATTCCGACGCCACCTTAGTCAAAATTCTCGAAGAACATGGTATTGGGCGGCCCTCCACCTATGCACCCACAATTGCGACCATCGAAGATCGCGGCTACGTGAAACGCGATGAACGCAAAAAATTAGAACCCGAAGAAATCGCTTATTTGGTCAATGATTTATTAGTGGAACATTTCCCCCACATCGTGGATTATGAATTTACCGCACAAGTTGAAAATAATCTGGATGAAATCGCCGAAGGTAACAAAGAATGGCAAAAAGTAATGGCTGAATTTTATGGCCCTTTCAAAGAAAATCTCGACAAAAAGGACAAAGAACTCAGCAAAAAAGAATTAACCGAAGAAGCCACCGACGAAGTTTGCGATAAATGTCAGAAACCAATGGTCATTAAAACCGGACGCTTTGGTAAATTCCTGGCCTGCAGCGGCTATCCGGAATGCAAAAGCACGCGTCCATTCGGCAAAGAAGCCGCGGAATTGAGCCAGGTCACACTCAGCGATGAAAAATGTGCCACCTGCGGCGCACCGCTTGCGATGAAGCGCGGACGCTTCGGGCCCTTTCTTGGTTGCTCCAAATATCCGGACTGCAAATACATTAAAAAAATCGAAACCAAATTGAATGTAAGCTGCCCCGAATGCAAAACCGGCGACATGGTACAAAAAAAGAGCAAACGCGGAAAATTATTTTTTGCCTGCAACCGTTACCCGGACTGCAAGTTCGCCATGTGGGATAAACCCAACGGCGAAAAGTGCCCGACCTGCGAATCATTGCTTGTTTTCAAAGCCAAAGGTGTGATCGCCTGCAGCAACAAAGAGTGCGCTTTCAAAAAAGAAGCTGATATTTAAATATGCATATCGCCGACTACAATACGCCCAGCAATCGCCGCCTCATTGGCATTATCGCCTCTTCTTTTCTCGCCACCTTCGTCGCGTCGCGCTTATTCGTCTATCTGGTATTAGGAAAGCTGTTGCCAAACTTCTTTCTCACTATTCGCGGCGTGCATATTCATCATTTCACCTACGGCGTAGTAATTTTGGTACTAGTCGGCTTTTACTTCATCATGCGCCGGCCGGAATTAAGCTCGCGCAATTTTCGCATAGTTACCTTCATTTATGGTATGGGCCTGGGATTGACCTTCGATGAATTCGGCATGTGGATACGACTAGAGGACGACTATTGGATCCGGCAAAGCTACGACGCGATCGTGGTTATTTCACTATTACTTTTAAATATCGCCTACTATAAATCGGTGTTGAATTGGCTTCATGAATTAGGCCAAACCATCTTGGAACTTCTCCGGCTCAAACGCAAAAAAACACATTAATAAAAAACATCCCACGCCAATGGGATATTTTCTCAAATGTAGGCTCAAAGGGTATGCCTTGATGCCAATGGTGATACAAAGGCCCGATTGAGGCCTACAGACAAAAGTATAGCAAAAACAAGGCAAAAATGCAAGTAGGCAGCAAAAAAACGGCCTGCTGGCCGCATAATCCCCTTCTTAACGATATAACCCCGCTATTACTAGTGGGGTTATACGTTGGCGCTAGGTTTACTTTGTATCACGTTTACAGTATAGCACAAAAATAGGGTTCTGTCAATAGCTATTTTATTAGAATTTTTAGCAAAATTTCGGTTTCGTCCTGTCGCATTCTACAATTAGGACTCATCAGTTCCGGTAACACCGGAAGACCTACACCGAGTGGATGGACTGTCCCTGTCACGAAGCCAAGCCTCGCACCAAGGAACAAGTCCATCCACTCCCCTCCTACACACCTCACTACTCCATCGCCGCCCTACGGGCTTGTCCTGGCTGGAAACCAGGACAAGCCCGGGAGCCCCTGCTAGGGCTGCTCCCCGACGACCGGCCCCACCGCGGGTGGGGCCGGACTTACTGCGCTTGGCTGAGGCGTGGCGGACGAACCGCCGCCACTCGCGCTGCGTCGGAAGAACCCCTCTTCCTGCAGTTCTAGCACCAATGCGCGGAACTCATCCTTCTCGTAGGACGAATCGATAAAGCAGCTCATCTGATATCCTCCAAAAGCAATGTACTTGGATCTCCAATGATCCTAAGCAATTGCCGGGCCAAACAAAAACAATATCTTATTCTCTTTTGGCCAGACAATTGCCAGTGTGTAGAAGGTTTAAATGCAAAGAACGTTACTAATTAAAATCACCCTGATCGCTAGGATTCAGGGTGATGCTTGTTGCTAGTTATGACTTTACTATCATTCCATAGCCATGCACTCATCACCCTTCATCCAATTGTTCAAGACGCAAATACGGGTCAACATCGGGTTGACCTTCTTAATAAACAATGAATTGTTGGCGTGAGTTACATTCATATTTTTATGATAATCTTAACGTACCTGTGGTTAGCGGCCCTGTCAAGAAGTTATACACAGGGAAACTAGCGATAAGCAGTAAAGCGTTAAGCAATAAGTAGTAGGCGAAAAAAATTCACCGTTCATTACATACCGCTCTAATACTTAAGCTTAGCGCTGATAACCAGGGATCCTTCACTTCGTTCAGGATGACAGGCGAGTTAGATGTAAACGCATGGATTCCCGCCTGCGCGGGAATGACACACTAGAGGGATCTATTATGTTTCGTTGCGCGGTGGTCTGGGGGTTTCTGCTGTTTGAGCGACTAGAATAAGCAGTATTCATGTTCCTATGTTCCGATAGCGAGTTCAGAAACCCCTCAGCACTTTTTGGTTACTTTTTAGTGATAAAAAGTAACATCACTCACTATACAAGAATAAAAAAACAACCTCGACAGAATCGAGATTGTTTTTAAAATTTTTTACTCTCTCCGGAAGCACCTCATAATTCCAATTATTAGAATTACGAGGTGAGCGGCTTCCGGAGGGAGGCTGCGCACCCTTTGAGGGGTGGGCCGGACGGCCCTAGCGGTGGGCGTGGTGGCGGTGACCCTTTTTCTTGGCGGGCTGGACCGCCAGCTGGGCCTGGGCGGCCGCGAGGGCGGCCTTGGCCGCGGTCAGCTGCGTCTTGAGCTGGGCAGCCTTGGCCTGGGCGGCCATGGCCTGGGCCTGCCACTGGGTGACAGCCACGCGAGCCTCGTTGGCCTCAAGTTTGGTGAAGCTCAAGGCCTGGGCAGCCTTGGCCTGGGCCTTGCCGTTGACGTGGGCGGTGAGCCCCCACACCCCCAACACCAAACAGAGGGCGGTGGCCGTGGCCACCAGCGCCCGCCGCAGCGGGCGGGCGACCCGCTCGACGGCCTCAGCAGGGGTCTCCATCTCCAGGAAGGAGAGGAGATTCTGCGTCTTCAGCTCCTTCGTCAGATCGTCGGAGGTGCCCGGAGTGACCGCCGAAGCGGTGGGCGCTTGCATGATTGCGGTCGTCTCCGGGGTGGGAGCGGCGGGCGGCACGACGGCCGCCATCGGCTGTGTGATGGCCGGGGAGGCGGGCGGATCGATGGCAGGGGGAGCCACAACGGACAGCGCCCCCGTCCCGGACGGAATGGTCCCCGCGACCGCTACGGGTTCGCCCATAGTGGTGGGTCGAGGCACGATGGCCAGAAGACGACCCTTTCCTGACGGGGTCACATTGGAATCGGGCTGAGACGACATAACGACCTCCTTGGCGCGAATTTGCGCTCTCTAAATGCTAAAAATAACATTCAACGAGCGCAATCGCGCCAAACTCGGGTCATTCTTAAATTTTCAAAGTATGTGCAAACGTAGTGTTACACTCTCTATTAACACTACAATTTGGCTATGTTAAGCGCTAAATTTTGGCTAAAATTAGGCACGTAACAACATAGTATAGCACAAACAACCGATTTTGTCAATCTTCTTTCACTAAAAATAATTTATTCTCTTGCCCTATATTTAATACAAAAAACAATAGACTTTTCACCGTGCTCGCACTATAATGGTTGTATACTTACTCTCTTCCCGACTATGCCCTACACCGCCATCTTTCCCCCTGATCTAACCATCGACAAACTCGTCAAAGAGATCAAATCATATCGAGGCTCATCAGATCTAGAAATGGTGCGCCTCGCCTATGATTTCGCGGCCAACGCCCATGCCGGGCAGATGCGCAAATCGGGCGTGCCTTATATCATCCACCCGCTTTCGGCGGCCTGGCTCTTGGCTACTATGCACATGGATACGAATATTATCGTAGCTACACTGTTGCACGACGTGCCCGAGGATACGGCCGTCACACTCGAAGAAATCGAAAAAAATTTCGGCGCTGATATTGCCAAAATGATCGAGGGCATTACCAAACTCGGCAAGCTCAAGTACCGCGGTATCGAACGTTACTTGGAAAACTTGCGCAAAATGTTCGTAGCTATGGCCGAGGATGTGCGCGTGATGGTGATAAAATTTGCCGATCGCACCCACAATCTGACCACGCTTGATGCACTGCCCGAAAAAAAACGCCACCGTATCGCGCTCGAGAGTCTGGAAATTTATGCGCCGATCGCGCATCGCCTGGGCATGGGTGAATTCAAAGGCTTTCTAGAAGATCTGTCGTTCCCACATGTACATCCCAAAGAATTTGCCAGGACCAAAGCTCTGCGTGACAAACTTCTGGCCGACCAGGGCGACTCCATTACCAAAGTTACCGAGAAAATCCGGGCCGAATTATCCAAAGCCGGAATAAAATTAATCGATGTCTACGGTCGCCAAAAACAACTCTATAGTTTATTCCAAAAACTAGAACGTAAAGGCTGGGAAACCGACAAGATGTACGATATCGTGGCGGTACGCGTAATCGTAAACGATGTAAGCGATTGCTATGCGACGCTTGGCATCATTCACCAGCTCTGGCGGCCACTCAAGGGGCGCATCAAAGATTATATCGCACAACCCAAGCCGAACGGTTACTCGTCTTTGCACACCACCGTATTCGCCGATGGCGGTCGCATTGTGGAATTCCAGATCCGCACACCCGACATGCATGCCGATGCCGAATTCGGTGTGGCCGCGCATTGGCTCTACGATGAAAAAGGAGCTCGGCGGCCGCCCCGTGATGTAGCCTGGGCCAAAGAACTGGCGAAAATTCAACAGGAAATTTTGGTAAACATGTCGGGGATGGAAGAATTAAAAGTGGATTTTTTCCATAACCGTATTTTTGTCTTTACCCCGCATGGAGATGTCATCGACCTGCCCGAAGATGCGACACCAGTTGATTTCGCCTATCATATTCATAGCGATATCGGCAACAAGTGCAGTGGTGCGCGCGTGAACGATCTGTTCGTGGCGCTCGATACCCCGCTCAAGAGCGGCGACGTGGTCTCGATCATTACCGACAAGAACCGCAAAGGCCCCAGCCCCGATTGGCTTAAATCCGTCAAAACCCATCATGCTAAAAATCATATCAAAAATGCCCTGAAAAATACCTCACTAGGCAATTGGCTTCGCCAAATGATTCCTTATAAACGAGGGAAATCTTCTACCGCGCCTCCGATAGAAAAAACTTAACAGTTTAACATTACCTATCGTTCCCCCTAAGGGGGGACTAAAGTAATTGATTATCACATTGCGCGGGGGTCTGGGGGTTTCTGCTGTTTGAGCGTCTAGAATAGACAGGATAATATTTTCCTCTGTTCCGATAGCGAGTTCAGAAACCCCTCAGCACTTTTTGGATACTTTTTGATGACAAAAAGTATCATCACTTACATACTCATCAATAATAAAAAATCACCCATTAAGAGGTGATTTTTTTTATGATATCTGATAATTCTTCGGTAGAGTGATACTGAATCGTAATCATCCCCTGCCCCCCAGCTTTGGGCGTAATGGTTGTTTTCGCCCCCAAAGCCGAGCGAAGTTCATTCTCTAGATACGCCAGATTCGGATCGCGGGGAAGGACGGATCGTGGCGCCCCTGTCCGCACTTTGGCTTCCAGCTCGCGCACGGTTATTTTTTGCCCGCGCATTGATGCGAGCATAGCCAGCTGTTCGGTAGGGCTCGCGAGCGTGAGCAGTGATCGTGCCTGGCCGGTATTTATTTCTCCCTGGATGAGCGCCGTCTGCACTTCGGATGGCAACCCAAGCAAGCGCACCAGATTGGCTACCGCTGGCCGGCTCTTGCCGACTTTTTCGGCCACTTGTTCCTGTGTCAGGCCGAACTCTTTAATCAAACGTTCGTACCCATAGGCTTCTTCAATCGGATTTAAATTTTCGCGTTGTAAGTTTTCTACCAACGCCACTTCCAACCGTTCCCTGTCAGCAAATTTTTTCACGATGGCGGGAATCGTAGATATACCAGCTAATTGCGAGGCGCGGAACCGGCGTTCACCGGCAATAACTTCGTACCCACCCGTGTCTTTTTCACGCACTAGAATCGGCTGTAATACCCCATGCACTTTGATGGAATCAGCCAACTCCTGTAATTCTTCGGGCTTAAACAAGCGGCGCGGCTGCTTGGGGTCGGCTTTAATTTCGTTCAGAGGAATTGTCCAAATTCTATCGCCACCGGTTTGGCCGGTAGACAGAACCGTTTGTTTGCGGGCAGATCCACCGGTAGGGGTAATAAGGGCGCCAAGGCCACGACCAAGAGACATATTCATTAAAGCATAAAAGCATAAAAACATGAAAACAGTAACCAAAATAACCATCCACTGTTTTCATGTTTTAATGTTCTGGTGTTTTAATGACTTTCAAACCGCTCAAGCAATTCTCGCGCTAACCGTTCATACGCCTTCGCTCCTTTGCCGCTTGGTTCATAATGAAAAATACTTTTTCCAAAACTCGGAGCTTCGGCCAGGCGCACCGCGCGAGGAATGACGGAGCGGAAAATGTTGCTGGGGAAATATTTGTATAATTCTTGTAGCACCTCATCGGATAAACGCGTGCGCGAATCGAACATGGTGAGGACTGCACCCAACACCGATACGCTCGGCTTCAAATTATTTTGGACCAGCTCTACTGTCTTCAATAATTGGCCCAGGCCCTCGAGCGCATAATACTCCGCTTGCACTGGAATCAAAATATGATCAGCCGCCACGAGCCCATTGAGTGTGAGGATTCCCAGGGACGGCGGACAATCGATGAGGACATAATCATAGGCATGGCTGACTTCGGTCAAAAGATCAGATAATTTTGATTCTCGGCCTTCTACATTCACGAGTTCTACGTTAGCTCCAGCCAGATCAGGTGTCGCCGGCACGAGGCGGAGCCCGGCATGAGCGGTATTTTTTACGACATCATGCAGGCGTTTTTGCCCCACCAGCGCATGGTAGAGCCCGTGTTCCAGATCAGTGCCTTTCACACCCAGGCCAGAGGTAGCATTACCCTGGGGATCGAGATCAACAAGCAAGACAAATTTGCCTGCTTCGGATAACGCCGCGGCCAAATTGACGGCAGTGGTGGTTTTGCCCACCCCGCCTTTTTGATTAACGACAGATATTATCATGAAATTAACCTAGAATATGCTTCGCTAGAACACAGTATATCATACCGTTGACAAGCTGAAAAGAAAACGTTATCATATGCACTACTTCAACTAGATTCAACATGCCCAGATGGCGGAATTGGTAGACGCACGGGACTCAAAATCCCGCGATGGCGACATCATGAGAGTTCGATTCTCTCTCTGGGCACTATAATAAATACGGCTTCCAACAATGGGAGCTGTATTTATTTTTTATTTCATAGACTAAGAAGCCATTTTTTGCTACTATTTTGTAACTATACATTATATTTTCTATGACCGATCTCACTCTTGGTCGCTACCGTCACTACAAAGGAAATTTTTACGAAGTATTACGTATTGCTTTTCACCATGAAACGCTGGAAGAACTAGTCGTCTACAAGGCCCTCTACAATCACCCCCAAGTTGGGCACGAAGCCTGGTTCGTGCGGCCAAAAAAAGAATTTATGGAATCGGTTACGGTGGACGGTGTCACGGTGCCCCGGTTTTTATATTCCCCTTAGAGTATGGATTTAAATTTTTACCTGATTATTGTCTACGGGTATATTTTGATCGCAGGATTATTATTTTATTTTTTTAATCGTGATCGAAAAAATAAAAACGTCTTTTTAGGCCGGCATCCTCGATTAGCCTTTATCCTACTTACCCTACTTAGCCTTAGTATCATTACTGCACTGTACAGCCGTTTTATCGAACCTAACTGGCTACACGTCAAACGCGTGACGATTCCGGTGGCTGGGTTAACAGCACCACTTAAAGTGGCAGTGATTGCAGATTTGCATGTCGGCGAATATAAAAAGACAGCCTGGATACAAAAAGTAACCAACACTATTACCCGTTTAAAACCCGACCTCGTTATCATGGCCGGGGATTATACTGTGAACGACGGGAGTGTTGCCGATGAAAGCATCTACCTGGCACCCCTGAAAGAAGTAGCCACTAAATTCCCTACATTTGCGATCTTAGGCAATCACGAATATGGTTATCGGGGATACGGATATCAATCTAATTATGATAAATCGAATTTTGTCCGAGCTCGTTTTAAAACTCTAAAAATCCCACTGTTAGTTAATGCATTAGAGTGCCCCAAGATCCAAGGACAAATAATTTGTTTGTTCGGCCAGGATGATGTGTATCGCGAACAGTTTGATTTTTCTGCACTGCAACAATGGGCGCAACTGGATGAGCTGTTGCATGTCCCTCTTATTAATATCAGCCATAATCCGGACGGAATTCTTTATTGGCCTAATGATTTGAAAAAACCTAGTCTTGAAATTTCGGGACATACGCACGGGGGGCAATTATGGCTCCCTTGGTTCGGACCATTGGGCCGCGTAGATGTACGCTTGGGAACGATGGTGTATCGCTGGCTTAATTACTGGCAAGGAATTCCTATTTTTACCACCGTGGGTACCAGTGAATCCGGTGCACCGCTGCGTTTATTTACTCCGCCAGAAGTAGCTATATTAAATTTAATACCCCTCCAACAATAACTACTAAATAACTAAATTGATCTAAACACTAAATTTTAGTGTTTTTTTAGTATAGAATGGGGCTCTGAATTACGAAGCTGTGCCGTGTATTTGCTTAGAAACAAATTAACTTCGTAATTCAGAGTGATGGTGGGTTATCAAGCTAGCCCTAGGATCACCGGCTGGGCCAAGATTTTGGGCGCGGCTGCAGAGGATATTGAACGCCCGGAATACCGAACGGGCTGGGGGCCTTATTGCCAGGGAAGCTTGGCCGCGGCGCGCAGCCTGCGCTGGTACACCCAGGGGCCACCAGCAGGCTACCGGCCGCGCTTACGGCTCGAACCACGAAAAAGCCGCCAGCTGACCTCAGCAAGACCAAGCCTTCTGCTGCCAAGGCCGCGGTATTTTCCATGCCCGTCGCGGCTTGCAAGACCAAATACGGTCCACTGGCCACCACAATAGTGGCGCCGATGGTGGCATAGCCTGCATATTCGAGTATGGCAGGCAGCGCCGATCCGATTAGCCCAGGCGGGGCAGCCATACTCCTAAGATCCAAAAATCCGGGGCGTCGCTGGTCGGCGCCCGGCCCATAGCTGGGCAAGGGCGGTAAAGGCGCTGGAGATGGCCCCACGAGCGGCGGCGCCACCCATGGATTCGTGGGCTGGCCGCTGAACGGTGCGGGCTGGAATGGCTGACTACCTACACTTTCTGGCAATGCTGGAAGTGGGAGGAAGATCTGGCTTGGCGGGATTCCCGGAAGGGGCGGCACAGATTCAAACAGGGGTGGTTTTTTGATCTGGTCTGGAGAATTTATATCGACCCCCTCACCAAATTGCGGTCCACCTTGCTGGTCTTTCAAATTAATTGGCGCACCCTTTTTCCCAAAATTAAAGCGCACGCCTGGCCTTCTCCATCCTTCGTTAGGAACCGCCGGAGGCGTCTGCATCTCACCCGGGGAAGGAGCTCGCCGGGCCGGGATCAATCTGACCTCCGGACAACCAGGCAAATCACATTTTTGAGCGACCCCCTCGGGGGTGTTAGTCAAATTTTTTCCAAATTTATGTGGTCCGTCATGCGCCTGTGCCTCCCCTGCACGTACCCACCCGAACAACAGTACCAAGATAAAGGCAACGATTAACCTCATGATCACCTCCATTTTGTACAACTATAAATTGCCTGGTGTTTTATGTTTGACCTCCATGACACTATTTAATAACCAAAAGAAATTAATATATTTGTATAAAAAAATAAAATTACTATTTTGATATTGTCCTGTCTTGCGTCGGAAATATTTATTAGCCAACATACATAAAAATAATTCAAAAATACTCCTTATTTATAGGAGTATTTTTTTCTTCAGCCGATTAACCCTCCTGCCGGTAGCATCACTTTAATAATACTACTGGTAGAAGCGGCTGAAGAATTTCAGCTAAAGATACGTTTAGCGCGGAAACTGCAAGCCTGGTTTTGCGGGAACCAGCGGAAAGGGCGGGGGCGGCGCACCCGCACCTTGTCGGAGCAGTTTTCCAAAATCAACCGGTCCTTGCGGGCCAGGTAACCCAAAGGGATGCGTAGCCGATGGTTGAGGCGGCAGCGCTAGCGGCGGCAGCGTTGGTCGATTGGCGGCAGCAGTCTGTGGCCGCAACAGCACCCAGACACTGCTACCAGCAGCAGCTGCTTGTGCCCAGCGATACCCGTTGGGCAGCTGGGTCAACAGCGGGGCGACATACACCACGCTTTCTACCAACCATACACCACCCAAAAAGCCCACCATCATGCCGGCCGATATTTTTGTCACTTGCTCCAGTTGCTCCGGATTAGTTGGCACACAAACCTGCCCTCCACCATCCGGAACCCAGTAGCAATTTGCTCCGGCAAAAGGCCTCCCCACCTGCAGCCCCGGCACTCCCGCCCAGGCGCGATGCGTGGCTGGCGGTCTCAGCGCCTGAAATGGCAGGGCTTTTGGTTGTGGTAGCACTCCTTGTGCTCGCCACTGTGCCAGCTGCTCTGCCGTACACGAGTTAGGCCCCAGTCCCTTGAAGTCAGGCCGAGGCCTAAGCCGACTAAGAGCCATATACTCGGCGTAGGTTATTGTGGCTCTCATCCTATCAGAGCTGTTTGCCGTACCACAATTCGTGGTGTTGCAGCAGTTCGAGATGAACAGCCACCAGCCCAAGGCGTGTGGGTCTGGGTCGCCTTGGTCATTTAGCCCCGGCCCGAACATCCAGCCACGGGCCTCCAACTCTCCGCCACACTCCTTACACTTCCCCAAAATTACGAGCGGGTTAGTTTCAGATGCGGTCGCGCGCCCCGACAACCAGCTAAGTGACAGAAAAAGCAGTAATAATATACGCACGATCATGCTTCACCTCCACGACAAAAGTAATTTTTTTGTTAAAAAAAAGCAAAAAAATGTAAAATTTATGTCCTAGTTTACGTCGGACAGCCTCATTAAAAAACCTCCTTGTAATTAGGAGGTTTTTATATTGCTACATGGTTAAGGTCGTAAACGTCCGATCGTTCGTGGGAATGGAATACATTCACGAATATGTTCCACACCGCTAATCCATCGCACTGCTCGTTCAAGCCCAATCCCAAAACCAGAATGCGGCACCCCGCCAAACCGGCGCGTATCCAAATACCATTCATAATCCGCCTGATTGAGGCCCTCTTCTTTAATACGAGCCAACAGCACCTCTACGTTTTCTTCGCGCTGACTGCCACCAATCAACTCTCCCCCGCCTTCGGTAGCGATCAAATCGTCATTAAACACGCGCTCTGGATTCGTTGGATCAGTTTTCATATAGAATGGCTTGATGCTCTTGGGCCATTTTTCGATAAAGACCGGGACGGCACTGTCTTTCGTCAAGAGCCCTTCATCATCATTGCCCAAATCTTCACCATATTTAATATCCGAACCTAATTCATTTAATTTTTTAATTGCCTCTTCGTAGGTATAGCGAGTGAACGGTGCATCAGCCGCCTTGAGCTTCGCGGTATCACGTTCCAATAGGATTAATTCTTCCTGGCAGCGCTCGAGACAGCGACGAATAATGAATCGTACTAAGCCTTCCTGCAAAGCCAAATTACCTTCGTGCTCCACAAAAGCGGCTTCGGCATCCATCATCCAGAATTCAGTAAGGTGGCGCTTGGTTTTGCTTTTCTCGGCGCGAAATACCGGGCCAAAATCATAGCAGCGGCCTACCGAGGCGATAGCTGCTTCGATATAGAGTTGGCCGGATTGAGATAAATAGGCAGTGCCCAGATCAAAATAAGGCACAGGGAATAGTGTGGTCGTGCCTTCGCACGCATTGGGAGTAAATATCGGTGAATCTATTTTGATAAAATTTTCCTGGTGCAGATATTCGTTGATCGCCATGATAATGGTGTCTCGGATACGCAAAATAGCCCACTGGCGTTTACTACGCAGCCACAGATGTCGATTGTCCATTAGGAAATCCGGGCCGTGATCTTTTTTGGAAATAGGATACTCTACGGCAAGCTGGATAATTTCAAAATTCGTTACTTGCAATTCAAAGACATTGTCTTTTTTAGGATGCTTGGCCACCGTACCGGTTACCGTTACCGACGATTCCTGGCTCACCTTTTCGACGTTTTCCCAACTTTGTGCAGACAAACTCTTTTGCACGGCAACCGCTTGGACAAAGCCCGAACCATCTCGAATTTCCAAAAAAGAAATCGGGCCCGAAGATCGCTTGTTATACAGCCAGCCTTTGATAGTAAGAGACTCGCCTACATGATTAGAAAAATCTTTGATGTGTTGTGCCATATCTTTAACAGAAATAAATAATTTACCCTAAGTGTTACAGCTGACCAAGCTAGACAGATGAACGTGTACACAGCTCCCGAATTTCTTTCGCTGTCTTGTCAATGAGAGCGGCCAGGATGGATTCTGTGGTCTGCATCCGGTAGTTAAGTTCAGCTACCGCATTATTTTGCTCTCGTATAAAAAAATTATTGATGTCAGCGGTAGCTAATTTTAAGTCAGGCATTTCTCGCGCAGTCACTGTCGTTAATTTATTAGTACTATATCGTGTTATTGTCGCGGCACTAGACACTTCACCGGCTAAAGAAGTTTTAGCAAAATTACCTATTCTAATGTTTTCAAGCTCATTAAGTATACCGTTTTGCACGGTAAAATCAAGCTCCCCACCCAAAAGACGTCGCAGATCGGCAGCTGATAAAGCAGGTACCCGCTGCTTGGCTGACCGGGCCTCTTCTAAAAGGGCCAGACAACGCTGCTCTACTTTTTTCTCTAAAGTATCAAATTTTTGCTCGTAAGCCGTCTTAATTTGGCCGATTTTATAGCACAATAAAGTAAAATCAAACGCACGGCCTTTCTCCCCTCTTATTTCTAAATAGACGGGCTTCCAACTTCTTAAAAAATTTAATTGATCGGCATACGATGTTTGTAAAAGTGCGCGGTGCTGAGGAGTGGTAGCGCTATCAAGCACAAGCCGCCAGGCTGCTTCGGCGATTTGAAACAATTCAGGCACTCCGTCGCCTACACGTTTTCTAAAATCGGGTTCGATACAAGCGACCAGTGCCTCCATTGTAACAGTAACTTCTTCACACGCTTCAACAAATGCCTTTTGCGGCCCCGTCTCGTGTAGTTCTGTGGAGGCATGTGACCTAGAGTCAAAGTGATTTTTTTCTCCACCCATACAGAAATAAATAGGTAACTGAGTATATTAAACAGACTGTTCCAAAAGAGCCATTTACTTATTTTTATGTGTTATTTTCTCATTATGATACCGCCAAAAATCGCGAATGATATGTTCTAATTTAGAACTAATCGCTAAATTATTTACTTCTATCCATTCGGCTTCTTGAATTTTTTTTAATACCCCCAATTCTTCTTGTCGAATTGCAAAAAAGCGATCGTGTTCTACAGCACCAACCGGACTACACGCCTCGTGAAGCACACCACCACTCGCTACCGAAAAGTACCCACTACTTAAAGCCTCTCCACAATGAACACAACTATCGAGGCGCGGCCGAAAACCGAGCGCTCCAGCGAGACGCCAGATAAAGCCTACTAGTAAATTTTCATTACCCGGTACCATCCCCGCCTCATCCAATAAATCCAACCACTCTATAACGAGAGCAAACAAAGCCGGATCTGATTCCGGGTTAGAAATGGCGCTTTCCAATAAAGCGAGTCCGTGGCGCATCAGCACCATTTTTTTAAAATTACTACGTATTTCTTTTCTAAGAGAAATCGGCTCAACACTAATAATATATCCCAGCTCCGCCCCCGCTACCGTTTCGAGCATAAGCGTGGTACCTGGTTCGAGCGAAGACGATAATTTACTGATAATTTTTTTTACGCCGCGCGCAATGAATTCTTTTTTGCCGTATTCGAGTGTATAACAGACGATGCGCTGGTCGTATTCACGCCAATCATGGCGAGACAAAATGAGAGCGAGCATACCAGAAAACAGCTACTTTTTCTTATCCAAAAATGACTGCAAAATTATCATAGCCGCGCGCTCATCCCGGCTAACCCCAACCCCCACCGCATCCGCTTGTTGCGAAGAAAATCGTTCGTCGGCAAACTCGACCGCGAGGCCGGTATGTTTGGTGATTTCAAAAGCGAGCTCCTGAATACGTTTGGTGTTAGCATTCTCCTGGCCCGAGAGCCCCAGCGGCAATCCGAGCACAATTAGATCAGGCCGCTCGGTAGCAATAAACTCTAATAATTTGGTGATAAGGCGCTCTTTTTGGCTAACTTTAGCTGTTTTGTTAGCTTTAACTTCGATCGTGCCAAATGGCAAAACCATACCAAGCGTCGTGTCGCTCCAGGCGAGGCCGATGCGTTTAGAGCCGTAATCAATACCAAGAAGTTTCATAATTTTCATTCAACAATATAAAGACTGGTCTTAATAAAAAACCCCTTTCCCTTTATTATCAAAAGCGTCTTTGTCGACTGTAAGACCGTAATAACTATTTTTCTTAAAAAGAAAGTTATCTAATTTTGCTTCCACAAAAGAAGTCGCTTCTACAAAACTATTTTCAATAGTAGCATTTTTAAGATCAGCACCGTTAAAATTACTACATTTTAAATTACAATTTTTAAAAACAGTTCCCACCAAATTGGCGTATTCAAAATCTGCACTGTTAAAAAAACAATTTTCAAAAAGAGCTTGCTCTAAGTTTGAATTTTTAAAATCCTCATTTTCCTGAAAATCAAGTCCGTTGAAATGCCTTTTCCCTAATCGGTATTCAGACAATACAGCCTGGGCTGTGCTTTCTTGTATCATAAAATTAGGTACTAGTGAAAGATTACCCCTTTAAGGAGTTCAGAATACTTCTCAAATGACATAGGCAGAGTAGAAACTATCTCAAAATGGTTCGCGTTGTTAATACTTTGTACAACTCCAAGTCCGTCTGGAAGGGATTTTATCTGATAAGCTTTACCAAAAGAAGTAAGTTTTGAAGGATCAGCATTCAAAGAAACTCCGCGCTTAACAAAACCTTGTTCATCAAATTTTACGTCTATTGCTCTTGGCACCATTTCGCTCCCCCCTCTATACACCGGCGGTATCTTGCTTAAATCAGTAACCACCTCTCCTGGTGCAGGCACAACAATTATACTATCATCACTTTCATTTGGGACATCCTTCCCAGCCGTATACCCCACCACCCCAGCTCCATGCGCCATCAAAGCCGCACCCTTGACCAGCGCTACCCCATCAGCCACTGCCGATACTCCCAGGGTTAACGGGGCGCCAGCCACTGCCACCGGGGCCAAAGCCAGGCCGCTGCCAAACAAGCCCCCGCCTGATAAAAACTCCAGTCCGGCAGATAAATAAGAAGCCGTATTACCGATGGTTTTACCAAGAACTGCTTCGGTCGTAGTAGGCAGCCCTTTGTCAGTTTTTATCGCTCCCAGGGTGTTATTCTCGATAAAAGTAGCCGTGGCGACAGTGGTAATTAATAGGGCGCTCGCCGCTAACGCCTTGGCGGTTTTAGAAATAGTGGGCAAACTATTGGTAATCTTTGCCACCACGGAATTAAAACTGTCGGTTACCCGAGCAGCGAGTGAATTGGGCAGCTTCGCCTCGGTCATTAAATCCGGTTCGGATACGGTGTCGGATGTTTTTTGCACCGGGCTCATCAAAGCCGTAATAGCAGGATCAAAATCAGCAGTCACAAAAGTAATTTCTACCGGTCTTTTCCCAACAAAACTATACCAATTAGTCACCCCCACCGCATACGCATAATTTCTAGCATCGGTTTCATTTAAACCTCTATTTTCATTGGTCCTAGTATTAAATAAATTAATAATACTGTCCTTCTGAACTTGCGTCAAACCAGACCGAAAGGGAATGTTCCAGGTATGCGTAGGAGTTGGTGGGTAGGCGGTAGTAGGAGCGACTGCTGCAGTGTAACTCACCTTTTTAAGCGGATTATTCTCATAAATACTCTCCGTACTTCTGCCGGCTTGTTTTTGTTCTTGGAAGTAGTTTTGAAAATCGGTGGGCATCAAATTTTGGTAAATATGATTCGGTTGATAAAGTAAAAGTGAGCTGTCGAATGGTTGCGTCCAGGGTATTTGCTCGGTAAAAGCGGTCGGGGTATCAAATGCCAAAGAGGATATTTTATTTTTAGGAGTATCACTAGAAACAGCGAGCCAGCCCAGATGATCATAAAATTTACCTTGGCTGCCTTGGTCAACTATATAGATAGTACGATCTTGCGGGTTGTACATTTGGGTTGGTTGAAATGTCCAACCGAGCGGGTGATTGGTGCCTGTTTCTCCTCGCGCATACTGTTCTGGAGTTTGGGCCAATGTGCCGTCATGAATTACCTCGCTTTGCATTTGCCACAATTCTCTAAGGGGCATGTCACCTCCTACGGTCCCTCCTCCGTGCACCGGATCCCAGCCAATGGTGTAGGCCCCTCGATCAACAGGCGGAATATCATTATCCCTACCAAAGATTTTCTCCACTTCGCTATTATCGGCGATATCATGCCAAACACCATTAACGGCCATGCCATAACGATGAAAATGAATACCGTTTGGATCTACCCAATCCGGGAGGCGGTACAGATGGGGAGGGGTGAGTAACGGTTTCGGAAAGGTTTGATTTAATTTTTCTTGCGGAACTAAAGCCGCCAATTGTTGCTGAAGATGTTTTTGTTCAGCTTCGTGATAAAGTAGTGCCCAGGTAGATAATCCCAAAGAAAGCAGTAAAAAAATACCGGCGGCAGTTGTGGCTGGTGTAGATTCATGTTGCGCAATAGCCAGCAAAGAATCCGTAGAAGAAGCATTTTGCAGAATGCTATGGAGCGCTTCTGACCCAAGTACAGCTTGGATATCAGTGGTAGGAACGGTAACGCCATTATTCTGACTTTCCAAATTTTGAAGTTCTAAAAGATAGCGATTAAAATTATCAACTACCGACTGATCGTGAGTAAACCTTTGATCAAGTGTGCTGCCACCAATGACAGCCGCATTAGGGGTGCGGCGATATATACTTTCTAAAGGCTTGATAGTGGTGTAGGTAGGCAGCGGTGTATCCGGATAGAGGGTGAGGTTGCCGGTGGGGTGGAAAGAGGGAGCGGCGGCTTGGCCTGGTTCGGCCATGGCTGGCGAGTTCACTGCGGTACTACCAAATATCAACAGAGCCACAATAAAAAGAACCGGCTGTTTGATGCTTCCCCTCCATTTCATATGAAAACCAATTAGAAGTAACAACTAATTTTTGCAGTCAAGCGAACTATTGTCAAAACTCAAATTGTTGATAGTGTGACCAATCTTCGGAGATAAAATTTTACTACTGCCACTTGCCCCTTCTAGGCAACCGTGCGCCGCACTAAAGTAGGGTGAAATACGCCATGGAACGATACTTTCTACCACACCCACCACACGCTGATCTTTATCTAAAAAAATTACATCAATCGCAAAACGCATACCAAAGGTGTGCACCTGGCGGCATTTTGGCAAATACAACCATTGGCCGGACGGCCATTTTTTTTGACCAACTAAGCCGATTATTTTTTTCCACCACGAATCTGCAATGAATACGCTGGATACATTCATAAAAATGATAAAAAACTATTCACAGTTCCACGCTCGACAATCTAAACCTGATATGATTAAGTGATTTTGTAAAAAATACACGGTTAATCAAGGGGGCAGTCTAGATGGAAAGTTATGCTACACCCAGCACAATCCATTAGGCAAATCGGGGATAAACCACCGGATGAGCGCGGGCAAGCGCTCTTAGAAGCGGTGTTAATCATACCGCTTTTGTTATTCATTATGACGGGAATGTTTGCTGTCGGCCAATGGTTTGAAGCGCGCCAAGTCACCGCCGCGGCCGCACGTGCCGGGGCGCGAGTAGGCGCCCAGACCGGCGAAATAGCCCGCATTGAAGAAGCTGTACGCCAAGCGATGCAGGGGGTGGATTCAGATCCGGATAAAAAAAGAATCACTATCGCTTTCAAAACCGATCCCAACGACGACCCTGGCAGCACACTCACAGTCGAAGTGAATTATACTCTGCCTGTTTTATTCAGTTTTTTTAAAGCCGCTTATGAGGATACTGCCGCTGCCACCCCCTACCCATTCAGCGTGGCCACCGGCCGAGCTACTACCCGACTCGAAACGACTTTCGATCCGCCATCTTTATAATGATGAAGCCGGTGTCACTATTTTATTGGCGGCACTTTTATTTTCGGTAGTGAGCGTGGCTCTCGCAATGATTATCGACATTGGTGCAATTGCCCTAAGAAGAGAACAAATGATTACCATAGCCGAAGCCGGCGCAGCGGCAGGTGGCAGTGAAATTGCCAAAGCGATTGCTACCAGAGCGAGCGAACGCACCGGCGGCCGCGTCTTGTCCGAAGACGAAGCTGCTCATCCCGAACGTTTTTTGGATGAAAGCGACCGGGCCACTATTTTAAACAATCCAGAATTTATCAACACCGTTAAAATTAGCGCTCGAAAAATTATCGATGTGAATCTGCCACCAGCCGGCAGCAAAAGCCGCTTTGACTTAAACAGTCTTAGTAGCGTCGACTATCCGGCCCGCGAGGTAGATTGCTCTACCAGCGAAAATATTTTTGCTGTAATCAAAATATCTGTCGACGCTAAATACTACCCTCTACTAGGCGGACTACTTCATTTATTTAAAGACGACGGCTCTTTACCTTTACATCAAGAAAGTTATTATCGTATTCGTTTATGCCCCTAAATAACAATAGCATCCTCAAACGTACTTATGCTGAATGGTTCGTAGCTCTCGTGCTTGCAACATTTACTGCGGCTGGGCTATGGTGGTATTTAAATTCGCTACGTTCCGATCACAGCTTGCAGGCAGTGATTACCGTACAAAAAGATTTACCGGTTCGGCACACTCTAGCCCAATCAGACGTGGCAACTACACTCGTACCAGCCAGATTAATCCCGTTGTCGGCCATACGTACCAGCACCTTATTAGTCGGTCACGTTCTGACCCATTCTTTAAATAAAGGAGAAATAGTCGTCAAAAATGATTTCGTCGCTGATCGTGATCCAGACTCTGAAGCCGTGCTTATTCCCGAAGGCCAGCTAGGCATAGTCCTACCATCGAACTGGCTAAGCGCACCACTGCCCCGGGTAAAGAAAAACGATCTAGTAACGATATATATCGCTACCGCTTCATCAGCCAACATGCTGCAAAATAACGGAGTTTTAATTAAATCTGTTCCAATTTTAACAGTAAAATCCACCAAAGACGGCGCGCTAGAAAATATTTTTGTTGCCCTGTCCCCCACCCAGGTTGCCGCCATCCTCCAAGCCAGAGCTAGTCAATTTCATTTGCTGGTTGCGGCCGAATCTGGAAATACACTTTCCGCACCTCCTCCGACCACGTCGTTGCCCCTGCCATCTTCTACCACTACACGCCGTTAGTCTATGTTTGATCGCACTCTCGTTGAACACTGGCATCAAATCCTAGTTACTCGTCTCGAACAAATGGGCGATCGCCAGCCTAAATTTGAGAGAACTGTTTTGAGCACCCTAATTTCCAGCTTGTTGCAAACGGCCCTAGACAAAAATGAACTCTCGGAATCGAATGCGCTCGCTATACAAAACGAACTTTTAAATCGCATACTCGGCCTCGGTCCATTAGAAACATTTTTTCAAGATCCGGAAATTTCGGAAATTATGGTCAACGGTACACATTCGTTGTTTATTGAACGCTTAGGAAAATTGGAAAGATGTGATATTGCCTGGATAAATGAACAAGAAATTTTGCATATTATTAATCGCATTGTAGGTGCGGTCGGCCGCCGCATCGACGAATCGTCGCCTTTGGTGGATGCCCGCTTGAACGATGGTAGCCGGGTACATGCAGTAATAGCACCTTTGTCGCGCATTGGCCCGGTACTCACTATTCGCCGTTTTCCTAAAAAATTTTTTACCTTGCAAACCTTGGAGTCGGCCCACAGTTTATCATCAGGAATGGCAAATTTTTTACGCGCCGCCATTCGCGCCAAACAAAATATCGTACTCTCTGGCGCTACCGGGTCTGGCAAAACCAGTACGCTCAACGCCCTGGGGGCAGCTATTGCATCGCACGAACGCCTCATTACCATCGAGGACACAGCCGAGATACGCTTGAACCATCCGCATTTAGTGAGCCTAGAAGCCCGCCCGCCCAATATCGAAGGCTCAGGAGAAATTACTATCCGCACATTACTCAAAAACGCGTTACGCATGCGCCCTGATCGAATTATAGTCGGCGAAATTCGTGGTGGCGAAGCCCTAGACATGCTGCAAGCCATGAATACCGGGCACCCCGGTTCGCTTACCAGTATCCATGCCAATTCGCCCGAAGAAGCCTTGCTACGACTAGAAACTATGGCGCTTATGACCGATATCGCACTACCACTTTCTTCGATACGCGAACAAATTCGCTCGGCTGTACATTTTGTAATACAACAAGAACGCCTGTCCAACGGCGAGCGAAAAATAATCGCCATCAGCGAACTCCAATCAACGCCAGAACGTTCCGGCTATTCCCTAAGAAGGCTTTTTTATTTTGACAAGCTGCGCCACCGTTTTACGAGCGAAGGGATTCTGCCAGAGCGACTGCCGGAATTTGAAGCCGCCGGGATCGAGTTAAAACCAGAGTGGTTTGATACCTCTGTATGAATTTTTTGCACAAATTAATTGTTACCGCTACTCTACCCACCCTAATAACATTGGGATTTCTCACTGCTGTTTTCTTTTATCTGGCGCTGCTTCATGTTATAAAAAAAATATTTTTCTACACCTACGAACGATACTATCATTGGCGTTTTCGTGAACACTCTTTTTGGCCTAATTTGCTCGAACACAGCTCTTCTGACTGGCATAATTTGTTGGGTTGGGCTAATTGGAAAAATTTGAATTTCCAACCGCGTACTCTGATCAGCGTCAGCCTGATAGTGATTCTTTTTTCCTTTATATTTTTAAATTGGTGGCTAACTCTCTTGTTTCTGACAGTGCCAATAATTTTCTATGCTTATCTAAAATTAAAAGCCGCTCAGAGGGTTGCAAAATTTCGCGAACAACTTCCGGATGCTTTGGGCAGCTTGTCGGATACCATGCGCTCTGGCTTTTCTCTGCCTCAAGCTATTATTTTTGTCGCTCGCGAAGTAGAGCCCCCATTACAAAATATTTTACACGCCTTGGTACGCAGTCACAATCTACGCATACCCATCACACTAGCCTTTGCCCGCATCGGCCGACAAATCAATATTGTTGAATGGACAACGATCGCGGAAGCTCTGGTCGCGCAAGAAAAATGGGGCGGCAACGTTCTACCGCTCCTCGAGGAAACGGCCAGAACAATGCGCGAACGATTGGCCGTAGAAAAAGAAATTATGACCCTCACCGCCGCCGGGCGCTTGAGTGGACAGCTAGTCTCCGCCCTCATCCCCATTATTTTATTATTCTTCTTTGTTGTGAGCCCAGACTACCTAAGCGTAATGTTTACCAGCGTGAGCGGACGTCTACTACTAACAGTTGCTTTTACCTTACAAATAGTTGGCTTTTTTTGGATTCGTCACTTAACTCGAGTTGATTATTAGCATGAATAATTTTTTTGTTCACTATTCGTTACTTGCACCTTTGGCACTTACTGGCTTGTTCTTTGTATGTTGTCTCGTATTTTTTGTCCTGGCTCAAAAATATATCTGGCCATACGTGCTACCTTTTTTAAAAATAATAGCTGCCGATCCGTGGTCGTATCTGCATCGCCTACCGGTAAACCCGTTAATTATTAAAGCAACTCAAGCAGAATTTTTTGATCGGCGCGCTTTTTTTTCTCCTTACAAAAAATATTTTTCTTACCGATCTGTACTTCGCTACAAAGAATTTTCATGGTGGATTGCTTGCCTCATCACCATATACGCTTTTTTTATACTCCCCGTGGACCAAGCGATCATTATTTCATGCATCACGATACTCTGTGCTTTTCGCTGGCCAGAGTGGTTTTTGTTAAAACAAGATAAAGAACTGAAACGTCGTGCCGAACGCGAATTATCCAACATTATTGATTTATTGCGCCTGTTTGTGTCCGCCGGACAAAATCTAGAGCAAGCCGTACGGCATATCGCTTCACCGCATAATGGCTGGTGGGGGGATTTTTTTATACACTTAACGACCCAACTAGATGCCGGTCAAAATTTTGATCGTGTTCTTACCGACAGTGCCGAACGACTAGATTCACCTGACTACCGCCGCTTTGTTGTGGCTTTAAAACAAGCCCAAACACTGGGCGTGCCGCTTAGCGCCACCCTTAGCGTCCAAGCAACACTACTTCGTTCTCGGCGCAGGCAACTCGCTGAAACGGCCGCCAGAAAAGCCTCTGTCAAAATTGCCTTGCCGCTAGCACTCTGCATCTTCCCAGCACTACTCATTATTTACCTGACGCCCGCAGTGCTACGCCTGTTTAATGATCTATGAGCAACTTATACTCGCCAATTGTAATCTTGTCTATTTTGGCACTTTATTTTGATTTTCGTTATCGACGATTACCCAACTGGCTTACTTTTTCTGGAATTTTTACCGGATTAAGTTTAGCATTCTTTTACGGGGGGTTACCCTTGTTATTTGATCATTTTGCTGGCTTAATAATTATGGGCTTACCATGGTTATTTTTTTGGGGTCAGGGGATCACCGGCGGCGGTGATCAAAAATTCATGATGGCGATGGGGGCGCTAGTCGGCCAAAACCTGGCAGTGCCGGCACTGCTTTTGACAGCGATCGCGGGCGGGGTACAGTCTTTGATCTGGATTGGGTATCATGCACTATTACAAAAAAACCAACGGTTTTTTGCCGATGGTTCCTGGAAAAAGATTACGCTTCCATATAGCCCCGCGATCGTTACCGGAGTTTTGTTAGCATGGCATTTTTTCTAACTTACCACAACTTTTCTTTCTCTTCGTTCGGCCGCCGGGTCGCTACAATATTGCCTTTCGCGGTAATAATCACCGTATGTTCGAAGTGCGCGCACAATGATTTATCTCGCATTTCGATTGTCCACCCATCATTCTTGGTGCGCACGCGGTATTCGCCAGACATCGAAATCATCGGCTCAATCGCAATCACCATACCAGGTTTTAGAATAATTGACTCAAGCCCCGGATCATAATAATTCGGAATATGCGGATCTTCGTGGAGCTTATACCCCACTCCGTGGCCAACTAAATCCTGTACGATACCGTAATTACCCTGTGAACGCACATAGGTTTCCACCGCTTTGCCAATAGCCGCGACACTGTTACCGGGCTTAGCTGCTTTAATCCCCTCTTCAAGCGCTTGTTTTGTAACGGCCAATAATTTTTTGGTCGCTTCGGGAATTTTACCAATCGCAAACGTAATCGCCGTATCAGTGATATACCCCGGTGCCGGAGCGCGTCCCGGTAAACGCAGGCGAGATTTTTTATCCGGATATTTCATCCCGATATCGATACTGAAAATATCACCATCTTTCAAAATCACGTCGGGGCGCGCAATCGCGTGTACCAGCTCGGTATTTACCGAAGCACAAATCGTAGAGGGAAACGGAATATCCGTGGCACTGGTAGTATAGCCTTTAAAAATCGGGTTGCCGCCCGCTTTAATGATTTTCTGCTCGGCCAGGCTATCAACCTCGAGCGTTGACATTCCTGCTTTTACCCGCGACAAATCGGCCAAAATCTTGCCCATTAATTTCCCTCCGGCTTTGATCTGTTTAATTGCTTCTGGGGTTTTAATACTCATATTTAGTTAGTCTCTACCGTCAGCACCTGATTTAATTCCTTTTCCACTTGCGCTATCGGTTGTCTGCCATCAATCGTCACCAGGCGTCCGCTCTCGCTGTAATACACCCGCAGCGGCTCGATGGCGGAATTGCCTTGTTCGGTAATACGCTTTTTCACTACCTCTGGGGCGTCATCCGGACGTGCGAGCAGTGCCCCGCCACATTTGAAGCAAATGGTCGGCGCGACCTCGGAAAAAGCGATAATTTCGCCACAGGCCGAGCAAATTCTGCGCTTAGCCAGCCGATTGAATGATTCAGCGTCCGGCAACGAGATTTCTATCGCTTGGACGTCAGCGGCACACTTTTTTTCGGCAAAAAAAGCGTCGTAATTTTCTGCTTGCGCCACATTTCTGATCGCTCCATCCAATACCACTCCTTTACCTGTCCCTAGATTCTGGTCAATTGCCCGAAACGCCAAACGATAAATCAACCAGTCGGGTACGAGTCGCCCGGCTTTCATTTCTTCGAGTGCTTGCAGTTCATCCGGGGCAATAGTTGGGCTTTTTTGCAATGAACGTAATAAATCCCCAGTAGAAATATGGCCGTATCCATACGTCGATGCAATTTTCTTGGCCTGCGTGCCTTTACCGCTGCCAGGGGGACCCATTAGAATAATAATTTTTTTCATATGAACTTTTTCTCTGATGCCCACTCACTTATGAACGATATGCAACGAGCTTAGAAAATTTTATTAACAAAGTACAGTCAAACAAAAAGATAATATCAGAATACCCCAGCAAAGACAAGCGCGTTCCTACAAAACAAAAAAGCAAGTTACCTTGCTTTTTTGTTTTTAACAGAAGAAACTAGACCTGGTCGTATTCGTGCACGGTCATTTGCGATTCGATTTGCCGAGCTGTTTCGATCGCCACAGCAACCACAATCAAGAGACTGGTGCCGCCGATACGGAAATTCTGTGAACCGGACCCGCTCTCAATCAAGAGAGGCAGAATAGCAATCACACCCAAGAACAAAGCGCCGATCAAATTTAACCGATTCATGGTCTGACTTAAATAATTTTCAGTTTCCTTGCCTGGGCGAATACCAGGGACAAAGCCACCTTGTTTCTGCAGATTCTCTGCAATCTTTTGCGGGTTAAAGATAATCGCACTATAAAAATAGGTGAAACCAAAGACCAAAGCGAAATAGAGCGTATCGTAGAAAACTTTATTCTGGAACAGGCGGATTGTACCAGTAGCCAAATTTGCCAGCCACAGGCTTTTAGCATTCACGAAGAATTGCGCCATCATGGAAGGAAACAAAATCAAAGAAATGGCGAAGATAATTGGCACCACCCCAGCCATATTGACACGGAACGGTAAATGCGTGGCTCCCCCGCCAGTCAGGCGCTGTCCGCGCATCTGCTTGGCATAGGTGACCGGGATATTGCGCTGACCTTCGTTGATGAATACCACTCCAATAATCGTAACTAAAACAATCAATCCGTAAATGATAAACAAATACAAATCAGATGAATCATAGTTTATCAACGCATTACGCACTACACCTGGCAGCGAAGAAACGATACCGGCAAAAATCAAAAGCGATACACCGTTGCCGACTTTTTTCTCGGTAATGAGTTCGCCCAACCACATCAAAAAGAATGTTCCGGCCGTAATGGTAAGCATGAGGGCCACCATATTGCCCGGAGTAAGGTTGGACAAAATGGGGGTAGCGGTCGATTGGCTAAGGAGCCGAATGGTACCGTACGAAGACAACAGTGCGAGCGGGAAAGTGAGCCAGCGCGTATACATGCTCAATTTTTGCTGACCAGATTCTCCCTCTTTGCTTAATTCTTCGAGGCTCGGAATGATCATTGCCAATAACTGAAAAATGATCGAAGAAGTGATATAGGGGCCGACACCCAACATGATAATAGAGAAATTTTGTAAGGTACCGCCAGAAAAAATATTCAACAAACCCAAAATCTGATTACCCTCTAGGTAGTTACGTAAGTTAGCGATGTTAACTCCCGGCACTGGAATATGTGCAGTCAAGCGAAATACCACCAACAGCGCTATGACAAATAGCAATTTGTTTCTGATTTCGGCAATTTTCCAAATTTGACTGAGGCGGTCAAACATACGAAGCAAGGTAAATACTAAGCAGAGTAAGTACTAAATAACAAAGTAATACACGAATCTTGCCTGCTTACTCTGCCTAGTACTCGTAAACTGATCGTTTATTTAATTTCTCCGCCCACGGCCGCAACTTTCGCTTGCGCGCCCTTGGTGAAGAGGATGCCGGAGAATTTCAATTTCTTTTTAAGTTCGCCGGAATTCAAAACTTTCGCCGCTTTAGCGTTGGTCGGAATCAACTTCTTTTCTAAAAGCGCTGCTACGGTAACGGTGTCTCCCGAAGCGAAGGTTGCTTCTAAATCATTCAGATACACCTCCGCAGGCTTTGTTTTGAAGCTGGTAAAACCACGTAATTTCGGAGTAGACTGGAGCAAGCGCTTGAAGCTGCGAGCCTGATTGCCACGAGCACCGCCCGATCGAGCAGTTTGACCCTTGCCACCGCGGGTTGCCTTGGTACCATGGCCCGAAGCATTACCACGACCGACGCGCTTTTTGGCGTGTTTAGAACGAG
>CAZPCV010000015.1:0-28100 GCA_964585245.1 uncultured Gammaproteobacteria bacterium | reverse complement strand
GGTTCAAATTAGCAGAAAAAGATTTGGAGCTGCGGGGGCCGGGCGAAGTGTATGGTACGGCCCAAAGCGGACTTAGAGAATTGCGCCTGGCGACTTTGCGTGACACAGAATTAATTAAAGCTGCGCGTCTCTCGGCTAAAAATATTGCTCCTGAATTAAGTAAGTATCCGTATTTGATAGAAAAATTATCAGAGTGGGGGAAGGCCGTCCATTTAGAATAACATCACGTGAGCGAAATCAGCTCGCGAATATTTTTAATATCCATTACTTTTAAGCGTGCACTTGGAGATTTGGTTCCGGTAGTCAGATGAGTGATGGCTCGTTTTAATCCCAGTTGTGCGCATTCCTTCAGGCGCTTGTCTGTTTGGGAAGCCGCCCGAATTTCACCGGCCAAGCCAACCTCGCCAAAGGCGACTAAATCCGCTCCGGCCGCTTTGTCTTTGTAGGCGCTGGCGATTGCGAGTGCGACGCCGAGATCGGCTGCTGGTTCGTTGGCATCGATCCCGCCAACGACATTGACGTGAACATCGTATTGTTCCAGATGAAGGCCGGCTCTTTTTTGCAGGACAGCGATCAGCATATGCAAGCGGTTCAAATCAAACCCGCTGGCTTTGCGGACCGGATAGCCGAACGCTGTTTTGCTGACTAGCGCTTGAATTTCTACTAATAACGGACGTGTGCCTTCAATCAGGCAGGTGAGCATGCTACCTGCCACTTGTTCGCCACGTTCGGCCAACAGTGCCGCCGAGGGATTAGGGATTTCCGCGAGGCCCGTGCCGGTCATTTCTAAAATAGCTACTTCATCAGTCGCTCCGAAACGATTTTTTACCCCGCGTAATAAACGGTAGTGTCCGCGTCGTTCGCCTTCGATGTAGAGTACGGTGTCGACCAGATGTTCGAGTGTTTTTGGTCCGGCGACTACACCTTCTTTGGTCACATGGCCGATTAAAATAATCGCTACGCCCAGATGTTTGGCCACTTCCAAGAGTCGGCTGGCGGTGGTGCGCACCTGTGAGACGCTGCCAGCTTCTCCCTCGGCTTCGTCCGAGGTGATAGTTTGAATAGAATCAATAATGGCGACCGCGGGCTTTTCTAATTTGAGGCTGGAAATGATAGCGTCGGCGTTGGTCTCGGCCGCCAAACGCACTTGTTTCGCCACAATGCCCAGGCGATCGGCCCGTAATTTTATTTGCGCCACGGATTCTTCGCCGGAAAAATAAAGTGTGTTAGGAATGGCCACGGCCAACTGGAGCGCCAGAGTAGATTTGCCAATACCGGGTTCGCCGCCCAAGAGGGTTAAACTCCCCGGCACGATCCCGCCACCAAAGACGCGGTTAATTTCCGGCAACGGCAACTGTACTCGGCGAACCGTTTCTTGTTCAATATCAGCAATAGATACCAGCCGCGCGGGCGGCGCATCTGATGTATTTGTTTTTTCTTGGCTTCTTGTTCCTTCTTCTTTGGCGATCGTGCCCCATTTTCCGCACTCTAAACAACGCCCAATCCATTTAGTGAATTGGGCGCCACAATGTGAACAGATAAAAAAAGAAAGGTTCTTCACAACTGAAAGTTAATCGGCCGAGAAGCCGCTAATAAGCGGAATAAGATTGTCTTCGCACGAACTTTTGACACACCAGGTGCCGCTGCGTGCTCGGTCTTTTTCTTCGCCACTCCCGCCGCCACCGCCTTGCACAACCTGCATTTTGTCTCCAGCCCAACCGGTAAAAATCACCGCGTGAGAGCCTACCAAATCTTCATTGCCATTATAAATAACTACGCGATCACCGGGACGAAGCTTGTTGGCCCATCCGTCCGGCCAATCTGCCGGGAGTTGGCCTGCAGCTTTTTCGCTAAATAGATAAGTGCGAACTTTGGCTACTGCCTCTTTGGCACTGTCTACACATTGGCCAAAGGGTTTGGCTTTTCCAGGGTATTCTTTGTTAACTCCACAGCGCCAACCAAAAAGAAAATTGCGCTGAGTGTTGGAAACCCCAAAAATTTTTTTGCCTTTCCCCCCATCGTTGCAATTGCCTTTGTCAGAATCAATACAGCCGGTATCGCCGCCTCCGCCAAGTGCGGTAATCGTACCGGCGGTGTTACCACACGAACCCCAATTAACATTACACGCGTCTGCAATATCTGCAATTTGGACTATTCGGTCACGTTGATTGGTGGCGGTGAGCGCCGTTTTCATTTTTTCTCTAAATTCTATTTTAGAGTTTTTACCAACCGTAGAAGTAAGAGCCAAAGGACACGATGTAGTAATGGGTTTGTGGCTGCCGGGAATTGGTCCGCCTGCCGACTCTGTGTCACCGGTAGCGACAGTAGTCGTGCCCAGTGTGGGTAGTTCGGCTGGCTCAATAAATTTAATTTTCAGAATTTTAAAATTTACTAATTCGGGGTTGATGGTATACAAAATAGCGTACGATCCCCACAAAATCCCGAGCCCCAAAAATATTTTACCAATTTTTTGGTACGCTTCGGTCTTCATTTCGCCGCCGCCAGAGATAACTATGGTTATACCTTGTTGGATAATTAGAATTACAGCAACGATGCTGCCCAATCCCATAGCGAATTTATAGATACCGCTAATATATTCGCCAATCCACGGCACGGAAATGTTGCCATCGGCATCAAGTGTACGTTGAACGTCGCTAAATTGAATGCCGGGAATTCTGATGGATGGTTGAGGAGGTTTGAGATCTTTGACTATATCAGTATACCGTTTTTCCTCTAGCGTTAGAGTATCAGCTTTGTTAACGCAGTCGGATAGGGTAGGGTAGCGTGATTGGCCAATGCATTTTTCGGAATTGACCAGGGCCGAAATACACGCTTCGCCGTATGAACAAAACCCGGCTTTGGCGACTGCCTCTTGTTGACTCTTGCAGCTCTGATCCGTGTCATATTGATTCAGCCACACTACTTGGGAAGGGTCAGGTGGATGACTGCAGTCTCCGTCGGGAGAAAAAGAGTCGCTTAGACAGAAGAAAGCACTCTCGTCTTTGGGGGTTTGTTTCCAGCCGTACAAGCAAAAATTTTCCGCGTTGGCTATCGAAGGTAGTAGGCAGGAACTAAGGAATAAAATTCCAACAAGGTAGCCGTGATTAAAGCGCGCCATATTAGGGAATAAATTACGGAGCGATTAAAGAATTTAACAATTGCTCTATATCTAAATCATCGGCTAAATACAATCGACGATTATTGAGGAAAATAGTTGGTTGCTCCGCGGCTCCTACTTGAAACGCTGTCGTTACTGATTCAGCAATTTTTTGAATAGCTTCATTGCCGGTAGTGCAGGTCCACCAGGGGGCAAAATTTAGCTTCAGATCATTGCCAATTTTTTTAACTATATTCTCATCTAAATACGTTTTTTTTGTAGCAAACGCGGCGGTAATAAACGGCCAGTATTGTTGTTGCTTGGCGGCGCACCACGCAGCCTGATGAGCGAGAGTATTGGCCTTCAAAAATAATTTATGTTCCGGAGCTGATTTAAAAATTAAACGCACTTCCTCGGGATGAGCTGCGACGAATGTAGATAAGGTGGAATGAATAGCACCGCATTTGGTGCAACCCAAATCAGCAAATTCAATGATGGTGAGGGGGGCACCCGGATTACTTAAAATAGGTTCGTCGCTACTAATCGGGATAAAAATTGATTCCGGGCTAATCAAGGGGGTATTTGAAGGGGTGGTGGTAATAGACAGAGCTCGTTTTATTTGAGCAACCAACAAAATTCCGGCTCCAATAATAAGAGGGATGAGAAGCAGGATGATTTTTTTATGATGGGTCATATTGACGAGGGTTTGAATCCTAAGGCCTTAGTAGTAAGTTGGCAATGTAGTAGCGCGATTCGTTAAAGTTTGGCCTCAAACACACCTTTTTGAGTAGGGTCGGTAAACAAGACTCGATTTTTAGTTTTGTCAAAAGAAATAGAGCTGATATGGTAGTTGGTAGTGCCAAGCGGGATAGGGGTTTTGAGGCCGGTTTTCAGATCGATTTTGTATAAGTCATCATAGCTGCCAGCCGCTGCTTCGGGGCTCATACCAGCACCTTGGGGCAAGTCACGGGGAACAGCACAAAAAAGAGAAGTATCGTCTGCAAAACTACACTTATCGGCCCAGGTATTAATTTTTAGTGAACGCCTGCCGCTGCCGATGTCATCACCATACGCATTTACGATCCATAATTCTGGCTTGAAGTCGCTGCGGGCACTATCAACGCTATACAGCAGCTGTTTGCCGGTAGGCGACCACTGGGGTTGAAAATCGAGACCTTCTACAATCAATGATTTAAAGTTTTCGCCATTCAATCCGAGTAGTAAGACTTCGCGGCGATCAGCGCCGAGTGCCTGCCCGGTCTGAGAAAAAGCTACCGCCTGCCGGCTGGGCGACCAGTCTACCGTTACTTTGTCCGCGTTATCTCCGAGTGGCTCGATGGGCACTGTTTGGGTACCGTCATCATTGGTTGTAACCAGCCAGCGATTTTCAGGCGACAATCCCAGGCTTTTGGCCGCAACTTGGCTGCTGTCCGGAGAAAAAGAAAATTCTTCCCAGTGTTTGGGCAGACTGACTTGTTTTTTTAATTCAAAATTATACAAAATTTTAGAACCATCCGGATATTCAAGCACTGCCTTGTCCTGACTCGTGGCCCAGGTAACTTTGTCTACATCATAAAATTGTTGATCGCTGAGGAGTCGGACCGTGCCATCGGGATTAAGTTTGTAGAAGCGGCCGTCGCCAGCATTTTCATAACGGAGTCCTCCTCTTGTGTCTAACGAAGGTGATTTGGCAATGGCGTCTACTACCTGTGTCACTGGCGTAGGCTGAAAAAAGCTAGGTGATGCGCTGGGGATAGCTCCGGCAATCGGCAGCCCAGTAGTGGGGTTAATGCCGGTGTTCTGGTCGGTAGAGGTGGTACGCGGTTGGGCGCCAGGGAATTGCCCCCCGCCAGCGCCTGTGCCGCTGGTACCTGGGGTTCCGGGTAAATCAGTAGCAGATTTAATAAAAAATAGGTAATAAATACCAAAGGCCAACAGACCGGCTACGGCCAAAATCAGAATAAGTAACGTAATTTTTTTAAGCGCGGACATAGGTTATTTACTAGGGCAAGGGGTGTTTAAGCCTCTTCTTGCCGTTTAAAGAGGTTTTCTAGATTATATTTTTTAGTTTCTAATTTTTCTTCCTCTTTGGTAAGTTTTTTTACTTTGGCGGCAGCTTCTTTTATTTCTTCTGATTTTAGGAGGAAGGATACGAACTCGCCAATAGCTGCCGGAATTCCAATTCCGGAAATTGCCTCAAAAAATATTCGTATCTGTTTACGTAATAATTTTCGCCCTAATTTATTTTTTTCTTCTATTGCTTTTTTAATATCTTTATTTTTTTCTCTTATTTCTTTTTCGATTGATCGGATTTTTCTAAAGTTAATCACCGACAACGCATTGCCAACCGGGCGCACCGCATCATTGAGTTGGTCGGTTCTTTCGTTGGCCTCGGTGCGTTCTTGTTCTTTTTCTTCGAGTTGGCGCTGTTGTTGGTCACTATTCAATTGGTTGGCCCGTTGTTCTTGCTCTTCGGCGGATAGTTGGGGAGGGGTGGTAGAGTCCATGGGACAAAAATAATAGGGCTAGCCCTGGCGCTATTTTATCAGCCAGGTATCTTTTTCGCGCTTCAGTTGATAGTGTGGTTTAATCTTTTTCTGGCCAAGCACTTCTGCTAACAATCGCTCGATCGTGTTGCGTACCGTGCGGCGTACATCGCGCGCGCCTTTGGAATCTGTGGGTAAGCTCGCCAAGAGCTGTTCTAGCAATGACTGCTCTGCGCTTAATTCGGTGTGATAGGCGCTCAGACGCTCGTTCAGTTGTTTGATTTCTAAATCGGCAATCCGCAATAGGTCTGTATTGGATAACGGGTTAAAGAGCAATATTTCATCCAGACGATTCAATAGTTCAATCGAAAAATATTCTTTCAGGCGCTCGTGCAGGCGTTTTTGCTTCTCGGCGGTTTGTTCGGTAGCACCGCTCCCGAATCCGACCGACCCTTTTTTGGAGTCTTCGGTACCAAACGAGGTGGTCAAAATCAGTATAGCATGTTTTAAAGAAATTTTCTTGCCAGTGGCATCCGTGATTTCGCCGTTCTCTAGCATTTGTAAGAGTAGCTTGGTGACTTCTTTGTGGGCTTTATCGATTTCATCAAACAAAATAACACAATGCGGATTAAGCTTGATTTTGTCGGTAAAGCGATTGCTTTCTTTGTACCCGACATAGCCGGCAGGGGAGCCCAGTAATTTTGATACTCCGAAACTTTCGTTGAATTCGCTCATATCGAGCCGGATTAACGCGTCGCGCCCCGGATAGAGCGAGGCAGCTAATTGTTTGGTCAATTCCGTTTTGCCAACGCCGCTTTCGCCGACAAACAGGGCCGAAAATAGCGGTCGGTCGGGGTGTGACAAACCTAGCTGGGCTTGGTAAATATGCTGGCTGAGCGATCGGATAACTTCGTCTTGCCCGACAATGCGGCTTTTTAATTGCGTTTCGAGCACGTGCCAGTCTTGGTTGGTCTGGCGGCGTAATTCAGAGGGCGAGGTATGAATAATGCGCGCCACTTGCGCCAGCACGTCATCGGCTGTTACGGTAGCGAGCGGTTTGATTTTTTTACCGTTTTTAGATTTGGTCGTTTCGTTAATTTTGTCTTGAGCCTCTTTGATTTCGGCACGCAATGTATCTTCTAGTTCTTTTTGCTGTACCGCTTCGGCGAATTTGTCTGCGCTGGCGGCTTCTTCTTTGGCTAAAATTGTTTTTTCTAATTTTTGTTGCAGCCTAGCTAATTTGGTTTGCCAGGTCGAGGATTTGACAGTCAGACGTTTGGCAGCGGCTGTTTCATCAATGAGGTCGATGGCTTTATCCGGTAGAAATTTATTACTGATATAGCGGTCGGCTAATTTGACGGCTGTTTCCACGGCTTCGTCCGTAATTTCTACGCCGTGATACTGTTCGTAATTCGCTTTAATTCCGTGCAAAATATGCACCGTATCGGCGAGGCTGGGCTCGGGTACGGTAACGGGTTGAAAACGCCGTTCGAGAGCCGCATCGCTTTCGATATATTTTTTAAATTCTGCCGGGGTGGTGGCGCCAATACAGCGGATAGTGCCGCGTGAGAGTGCTGGTTTCAAGATGTTGCCCGCGTCCATTGTGCCTTGATTCGAGCCGGCACCCACGATGTTGTGGATTTCATCAATAAACAGAATAATATTCGGGTTAGCGTTCACTTCTTCCATCACTTGGCGCAAGCGTGACTCGAATTCGCCGCGATAAATCGTGCCCGCAATCAGGAGCCCCATATCAAGGGAATAAATCTTTTTGTTGAGGAGTGTATCTGGTACTTCGCCAGCCATAATTTTTTTGGCCAAGCCTTCGACAATCGCTGTTTTGCCTACGCCCGGCTCGCCGAGGAGTACCGGATTATTTTTGGTGCGCCGCGATAAAATTTGGATAACGCGCGTAATTTCGGCATCCCGGCCAATCACCGGATCAATATTTTTTTGTAAATCAGCTCGGGTCAAATTGGTTGCAAAAAAATCAAGAGCACTGTCTTTGCCTCGGCCTTTGCTGGTACTCGGATGAGAATGATGGTGCCCACCTTCGAGCGGGGGCAAGCCGTCGGGCATTTGATCTTGAATATGTTCTGCTACATCGGCTATTTCAGTGAGACGAGGAAATTGCGTAGCGTTCGATAAGACGGTGGCTAGTTGTTTTTCTACTTCGGATGGTTTCACACCGTTGAGGCTGAGGAGTTCGAATAATGATTGGTCGCCCAGTTGTATGAGCCCGGACAAGAGATGTTCCGTGCCGATGTACGCGTGCTGATTTGCCTCGGCAACCAGCATAGCTTTTTCGAGCGCGATTTTGCTGCTTTCCGACAATTGGGGTAGTTCTTTTTCTTTCACCGGGCCTCGGCGCAGCTCTTTGCGGGCGCTGATGGATGCGAGGGCTTGTTCCAAGGTTTTGGGATTTAGTTTAAAACGGCTGATTATTTCGGCTCCAACCGAACCTTTTTGTCCGGCCAGCGCAAAAAACAGGTGCACCGGCTCGACCCGAGGAGCATTGGTTTCTATGGCTACGCGAATCCCTCTGGCTAAGGTTTCTTTGAGATGAGCTGAAAAACGCTCGATTAGATTCATAAGAGATAAAAATCAGTTAACTCTGTACTAAAAAGTACAGATAGTATACAATTTTTTTAGGCCCAAGTCAAAACAATATTACTCAATTTCTATGATTCCTCAGCACATTTTTAAAGCCTATGATATTCGTGGGTTGGTCGCGTCCGAGTTGTCGCCTGAATTAGCCTATCGGGTTGGGTATTACTTTGTAACCTGGCTCAAAGAACAGTCTCAAGCGAGTGGTGATGGCAAGGTGGTGATTGTTGGTCGTGATATGCGGCCGTCGAGCCCAGGGTTTCAAGCCGAAGTGATCCGGGGTATCCGGGAAGCCGGCTTCAACGCGCTTGATATCGGGCTGGTCTCTACGCCCTTGTTCAATTTTTCGTGTACGCAATTTCCCGAATCGATGGGTGGCATCATGATTACCGCGAGCCATAATCCGGCGGAGTATAACGGCTTCAAAGCGACCCTTAAAAACGGCACTTCGGTGCCCGGTGTCAGCTTTTTGCCCTGCCTAGAAACAAATTTTTCTCCGGCCGCCACCCTGGGATCATTGCAGAAACGTGACCCGTTGCCCGAGTATGAACAACGGATATTTTCTTTGGTTAAACCGGCGGAAATTAAGCCGCTTAAAATCGTGATCGATGCAGGCAATGGCATGGCCGCCGCTACCTTCCCGTATTGGCTAAAAAAAGTGCCGGTTAGTGTTGAGTATTTGTACTTAGAGCCAGACGGGACTTTTCCTAATCACGAAGCTAATCCGCTCAAAACCGAAACGTTGCGTGCGCTCCAGGCCAAAGTGAAAGAGCTCAACGCTGATTTTGGCTTTGCGCTCGACGGCGATTGCGATCGCATCGGCCTGGTAGACGAAAAGGGCGAGGTGGTAGAAGCGTCGTTTGTCGGAGCGCTGCTCGGTCTAGAAGTATTACGCGATCATCCTAAGGCAAATATGTTATTCGGATTAACTTCGAGCCAAGTGGTGGCCGAGGCTTGGTTTAAGGCCGGTGCGACCAGGGTAGAAGCCTGCCCACCCGGGCACGCCAAAATCAAAAAAATGATGAAAGAAAGTAAAGCACAATTCGCCAGCGAGCTGTCGGGACATTTGTATTATCATGAGTTAACCGACGTGGAATCGTCTGATTTGTCGTTGCTGTATGTGCTCCGGCTGCTCTCGCGAGAAGGCCGAACGCTCAGCCAGATTATAGCTCCGCTCAAAAAGTATGCCCATTCCGGGGAAATAAATTTTAAAGTGGCTGATCCGAAAGCAGTGTTAGTCAAATTAGAAAATGAATACGAAAATAAAGCCACCGCTATTAGCCGCCTAGATGGTGTGTCATTTCGTTTCGATTGGGGATGGTTTAATGTGCGAGCCAGCAACACCGAGCCGTTGCTTCGGTTGAATTTGGAAGCAAATACCGTGTCAGCTATGGCCGAAAAAGTAACGGAGGTGAGTAGAGTAATTAATCGCTAATTTTATGTTTGGTCCTAGCAGGTATGATCGGTTAAAAGAGGCCAAGATGGCTCTGTTGGAAGGACTTGCTTTAAGCAATCGTGATGAAAGATTGTTTGGTAAGTTGTTGCGCCATCTGTCTTGGGAGGCGTCAGAGGAATTTTCTGCTGATGAAGAAGCTCGTATAGATGAAATAATTAAAGAGTATCGAGCTGGCAAAGCAGAAGCGGCCAGGGAGGTCGGTGGTGAAAGACCTGCATTTTTGCCACCTCAATCTTTTGAGATTCCTAAAGTATCAGGGCAAAAAATGCGTGATAGAGCAACAGGTAAAGAACGAGAGGTGTTTCCCGGCATGTTTAGTGGGTTAAGCGCAAAGGAACGCAGAGCTGTATTACGTTCATTTATGGAAGCAAATGCAGATTTTGATATAAAAAAAGTAAAAAAGTTGCTGAGAGAATTTCGAGAACAAGAAGCAGAAATTGCTAGACTACGAGAAGATCAGACTGGGAAGGGAAGGAGGTAACAATTAGATAAAGTCACAAAATTCTGAGGGCGTTTCGTCGGTTGCGGTGTGTGAGTCGAATAATGTGTGGAATAAAAATTTTATACGAATAGCATGTCAAAATATGGTAAATTTTTATGACGAAGCTCTCGTCGCTTTGCGAGACGCCCTCAATCGCACGCCAGAAGAAGAAAGAGTTTTGGCTAAATTACAGCATCATTTATTGGGGGCTTTAGATATGAGTGCGCGCGTAGATTTTACCGAACAAGATTTGGAAATAATGCGGTATAGAGTGGTAGAAAAAATTGCGGGCAAGAAAGAGTCTGCAGCAGAAAGGGATGGTTCGAAACTGGTAGAAATGGAAACTCAAAACGAGGTAGTAGGGGAACCAAAGTGTCTCAAGATAGAAGGCGAAGGAAGAGTTGATTCTGAAGGAATTGCGGCAGCCAGTGCGATTTTAAGAGGGCCGGAAGGCGGTAATTTGTTTGGAACGCGTTGGAGAATATAAGACAACATTTAATTTTGGCGCAACTGTCTTTGCTTAGCGACAATCTGGCCTAGGTTCTACAGTATTTTTTAACCGGGAAAAATATTAACTCCCCATCTCGCGTAATTTTTTAATTCGCTCTTCGAGCGGCGGGTGAGTAGAAAAAAGTGATTTAAATTTGTTTGAGCCAAACGGATTAGATAAAAACAAATGAGCGGTAGCCGAAGAAGCCGAAGCCATCGGTTGATTTTCGACGGCGATTTTTTCTAATGCTCTAGCCAGCCCTTCTGGGTAGCGGGTGAGAAGAGAACCCGAAGCATCAGCCAAATATTCACGACGACGGGAAATAGCCAGCTTAATTAACTCGGCAATGAGAGGGGATAGGATTGCTAATACAATGCCAACGATCATGAAAACTAACGCTAATTGATTGCCTCCTTCGCGATCATTGCTGCGACGCCCTCCGCCCCAGAGGCGGGAACGTAAAAAAATATTCGATAAAATCGAAACCGCGCCGACCAGCACTGCGACCAATGTCATGAAGCGGATATCATAATTTTGTACATGCGATAATTCGTGCGCCAGCACGCCTTCTAATTCTTCGTTTTCTAGTTTTTCTAATGCGCCGCGTGTAACGGCGATGGAGGCCAGCTCCGGTTTGCGGCCGGTGGCAAACGCGTTAATGGCGTCATCTTCGATCAGGTAAATTTTGGGAGAAGGCACGCCGGAAGCAATGCACAGATTTTCCACCAAATTGTATAAATAGGGGTTATCGGTTTTGGCAATCGGCTGGGCGCCACTGGTGGCTAGAGCAATTTTGTCGCCCTGAAAGTAGGAGATCGCGGTCGAGCCGAACGAAATAATGATTGCTAGCCATACTCCGCCATAAGAGGTGTCGCCGGTAGCGAGGCTGTAAAGATAACCAAGCCCAATAACAATAGTGGCAAAAACCATCATCAAAATAATGCTGCGACGTTTGTTGGAGTCGATTTGAGAGTACATAACTAGCGATTTATTTTAAAGTAATTTTCGTTAGGAGTATCTTTAAATTGATTTGGTTGAGGAATTTCATTTTTATCATTGGGTTGGTCAGTTTCGATTTCTGTTTTTAATTGAATATACGATCCATATCTATCAGAACGCTTTCTTTCTTCTTTAATATCTATATTTATTTCTTTCGGATCGGCTAAAAGAACGGCCATTAAAGCAGTCGTTCGAGCAATTTTTGAGTCAATCGGTATTTTTTTTGGTCTTTTTATCACTGTATTATAAAAAAGATTTAATTAAGTGAGGAGGAGTACTGCTCCATGGTACTTTTAGCAAATTTAGCAAAATGATCGGAAAATGTTTGGGTGTAGTCGTTCAAAGTCTGTAAATAATTTTTTATATCCTTTGCGTAAACAGTGCCGTTATCAGGTCGAAAAACGTGTTCTACGAGATCGTTTAAAATAGTGAAACGAGCTAGAATATTGTTCAATATATCAGTGTATTGGTCGCGTAAAGTTGTACCCTTCTGCATTGCTTTCTCTTGTGTCTTATCTAGCAAATCCTTCTTTCGCACCGGGGAGGCGACTTCTAGAGAGGGGAATTTTTCGGTAAATAATTTGTCTAAATATATTGATTGGGCATGCAGTTCATTTATTATTTCTGCCGTATTTTCAATGTCAGCAGCATTTCTTTTTAGTTGTTCCGCAGTTCTATTGCCCAGCGCTAGTCGACAATCAATTTTTCCTAGCTCCTCGCAAATTTTTAGGTGGGTAGCATTGAGAGCCTTGGTTTGTTCTAAAAATAACTTAAGAAATTCTGACTGTTCAGGAGTTAATTCTGTTTCTTGTTCGTCATCATCTTCATCTTCACCCGTAGCTTCACTTCTATTATAATTTTGATCTAAAAATAAAACATCACCTTTGGCGGAATCTGCCATACATTAAGTGAACAAATTTAAAATTGTACTTTTACATTCTGGCGTTCGCCGGCTTCGGCCTGGAAGAATTCATATTTAGTGAAATGCATCATGCCAGCAAATAAATTGGTAGGGAAGACTTGAATTTTGGTGTTGAAATCACGAACATTGCCGTTGTAAAAGCGACGCGAAGCCTGAATTTTGTTTTCGGTATCAGTAATTTCGTCTTGCAATTGCAAAAAATTTTGGTTGGCTTTAAGTTCTGGGTAATTTTCGGTCACCGCAAACAATGTTTTGAGTGTACCGCTTAACATGTTTTCGGCTTGTTCGCGTTCGGCCAAGGTAGCTTGCGGATTGCTATTAGAAGTCATGGCTGCTGTGCGAGCTTGGGTGAGCTTAACGAGTGTTTCGCGTTCGTGGGTCATGTAGCCTTTGACCGTTTCGACTAAATTTGGAATTAAGTCATACCGACGTTTGAGCTGGACATCAATATCGCTCGACGCTTCGTCAACTCGATTTTTGCTGGTAATTAAGCCGTTGTAGGTGGCTATTAACCAGATAGCGAGTATTGCCAGTAGGCCAAGAATAAGGTACAGTGGGGTCATATTTTGTTGTTATGAATAAAGAATAATGAATTAAGGCGTGCGTCAGGCGCACCGGTATTCATCGTTCTTGATTCGTAATTAATTCCGTATGATAACGTTACTTATTTTTCTCGCCGTTCTCAGTATTTTGGTACTTTCTCATGAGTACGGACATTTTATCACTGCTCGTAAAAATGGCATCAAGGTAGAGGAGTTCGGGTTTGGGTTCCCACCTAGGCTTTTTGGCGTGCGCCGAGTATCAGCAAATGGGAAAAAACGCTGGCAGATCGTGTGGGGCAAGAGTACTGAAGCTGATACAGCCGAGTATGCCGGAACACTTTACTCAGTAAATATAATCCCTTTGGGGGGTTTTGTAAAGATTAAAGGCGAAACTGCCGGCGCGCAAAAGGCCGGTGATAGCGATAGTTTCGCAACCAAACGGGCCTGGCAAAAAATGCTGGTGTTGTCGGCCGGGGTAATTATGAACATTCTCGTAGCCATCGTGTTATTTAGTATCGGCTTCATGGTAGGTGTGCCGCAGACGCTAGACAATTGGGCTGATGTCAGTGCTGTGCCTGATCATCATGTACAGATTTTAGGTGTACTACCAGGTTCGCCCGCGGAGCTGGCTCGTTTACAAGCAGGCGATCAGATTATCAAGATAGACGCGCTCGCTCGCCCGCGCTTGGCGGAATTACAAAGCTATGTTGATAGTCGTCGCGAGGGCGAAATTCAATTCACGATTCAGCGGGGGAATGAACAGGTACAGTCCACGATTAAGCCAACCGTCAATCCAGATTCAGGCAAAGGCGTGATCGGCGTGGCAATTACCGAAGTCGGCACCGTGCGCTATCCATGGTATCGTGCCATTGGAGAAGGAGTAAAGTTAAGTTTTGTATCGTTGGGGCAAATTTTTTCTGGCTTTTATGAGCTGATCCATAATTTAATAGTTGGTAAGGGTGTCGGCTCGGCCGTGTCTGGCCCGGTTGGGGTAGCGGTAATGACCGGCGAGGTGGCGCGCATGGGGTTTACCTACCTAATACAGTTTGTGGCAATTTTATCTCTTAATCTGGCGGTATTAAATATTTTACCCATTCCGGCTCTCGATGGCGGTCGCCTGCTGTTTGTAATCATTGAAGCGGTATTGCGTCGCCCGGTAAAAGCAAAAATTGAAGAAACTGCTCATTTTGTTGGTTTTGCTGCGCTTATGTTACTGGTAGTTGTCATTACGGTGCGAGATGTGGGCGCTCTGAGCGGCCCGGTATTAGAATGGGTAAAGAATATTTTTTAATTGTATGCAAGCAGAATTAACTCAATTATCGGAACGAGTGTTGGTCCAATTACATGAAATAAAAACCATTGCCGCTTTTGAGCAGCTCGAATTAAGCGTGTTTGGCCGTAAACAGGGGGAGTTGATTGAACTTTTGAAAAAAATCAAAAATTTATCCGATGAAGAAAAAAAATTAGTTGGCCCGGTAGCCAACGAAATAAAGAACGGGCTGGAAAAGGCTTTTGCGAAAAAGCGTGCCGAATTAACCGCCGCCGCCTGGGCGCAAGCGGCCGAAACAGAACGAATTGACGCAACGCAGCCCGCGGTGCCACGCGTGGAATTGGGCCATCTGCATCCCAACACGTTGATTCAGCATGATCTCGAAGATTTTTTTACTTCATTGGGCTTCGCTGTTTTAGACGGGCCGGAGCTGGAAAGTGATTATTATAATTTTACGGCCGTCAATATTCCTCCCGATCATCCGGCCCGCGATAGCCAGGATACGTTTTATATCAAAGGCAATGCGAACGAGGTGATGCGCACACATACCTCTTCGGTACAAGTGCGCGCGATGCAAAAATATGGAGCGCCGCTTAGGGCGATTGTGCCAGGCAAATGTTTTCGCAATGAGGCAACCGACGTCCGCCACGAACATACGTTCTATCAGCTCGAAGGCCTGGTGGTCGATAAGGCTATCACCTTTAGTCATTTGAAAGGCGTGCTGCAATTGGTAGCTGCACACCTCTATGGCCCCGACACCAAAGTGCGGCTGCGGCCAAAATTTTATCCGTTTGTCGAGCCGGGAGTGAACGGTGAAGTATCTTGTTTTTTATGTAAAGGCGCCGGCTGCCGGGTGTGCAAAGGCACGGGCTGGCTCGAAATTTTGGGAGCTGGCATGATCCACCCCGCCGTGTTGCGGCAAGGCAATATTAATCCTGACGAGTATCAAGGTTTTGCGTTTGGATTCGGGTTGACCCGCTTGGTCATGCTCAAATATGGTATCGAAGATATTCGTTTGCTCGAAAGCGGAGACCTTAGATTTCTGAAACAATTCTAAAGTATGCTCATCTCTTTTAACTGGCTTAAAAAATACGTTAATTTACCTGATTCCGTGTCCGCATCAGAAGTGGCTGAAAAATTAAAATTAACGACGGTCGAAGTGGAATCCGTTCAGTCTTTGGGCGCCCACTTGGATAATATTGTGGTCGGTAAAATTGTGGAGGTAGAAAAACATCCCAATGCCGACAAACTGCGCTTGTGCCAAGTGGATGTGGGCCAAGAAAAATTATCCATTGTTTGCGGTGGCAGTAATTTAGTAGTTGGGCAATTGGTGGTGGTCGCCAAAGTGGGCGCTAGCGTACGTTGGCATGGCGAAGGCGATCCGATCGTGCTCGAACCGGCAACGATCCGAGGAGTTGCGTCCGAAGGCATGATCTGTGGAGCCGATGAAGTGGGCTTGCTTGACCGGTTCCCCAAAAAAGAAGAAAAAGAAATTGTTGATGTAACGGCACACGATTATAAACCAGGCCAGCCGCTCGCTGAAGCGCTCGGCCTCAATGACAGTATTTTAGAAATTGATAATAAATCATTGTCGCATCGGCCTGATTTGTGGGGCCACTATGGGTTGGCGCGTGAGGTGGCTGTATTATTTAATCGTTCAGTCCAGCCGTATCCGGTTAGTCCAGTTAAGCCAGGCAAAGGCTTGAAATTGCAGGTATCAGTGAATGACTCTAAAGCGTGCCCGCGCTATATGGCTGTCGCGTTGAGTGGGGTTAGGGTTGGGCCTTCGCCAACCTGGCTCAAAAATTATCTAGAGAGTGTGGGGCAGCGGTCTATTAACAATATTGTTGATAGTACTAATTTTGTCATGCTCGATCTGGGGCAACCTCTCCACGCCTTTGATGCGACCAAGCTCGTAGTTGAAGGCGACAAACAAGCAGTCATTACGGTGCGACTAGCGCAGGCGGGAGAAAAAATAATTACTCTTGATGGGCAAGAACGCCAGCTTGATTCATCGATGTTGGTCATTGCAAACAGTGCAAAGCCCTTGGTGGTCGCAGGCATCATGGGCGGTAGTGATAGTGGAATTTCTGATACCACCACTACGATCGTACTTGAGGCAGCTACGTTTAATGCTGGCTTGGTGCGTCAGACTTCAACCAAACTTAATCTGCGCACCGATTCATCAATGCGATTTGAAAAAAACCTGGATCCCAATCTGCCCGCCATGGCTCTCATGCAGGCGGTAGCACTCATTAAAGAGATATGCCCGGGAGCGAGCGTGGCGAGCGCTATTACCGATATATACCCAGTACAACACAAACCACGTACGCTCGAAATACCGTTAGATTTTTTTGCCAAGAAGATCGGATGCGACATTGCTCTAAAAACGATCACGACAATAGTAGAGCGACTGGGTTTTGGTGTTAAAACTAATAAAAAAAGTATACTGGTAACCGTTCCCACTTGGCGCGCAACCAAGGATGTTGTAACAGCCGAAGATGTTGTGGAAGAAGTGTTGCGGTTTTACGGATATGATCAAGTGCCGGCGACGTTACCCGTGTTTCCGATTGTCTCTCCGGAAAAAAATTGTTTGCGAGCATTGGAGCGTTTGACAGCCACCGTATTAGCAAGAGAATTAGGGTATACGGAAATGTATAATTACTCGTTCGTCAGTGCCGAACAAATTAAAAAATTAGACGATGAGACAGAGAAGTATCTGGAACTTGATAATCCCATCTCCAAAGTAAAGCCGTATTTACGCCGCAATTTATTGCCTAATTTATTAGAAAATATTCAAACGAATTTGAGCGGTAATGAACGGCTCAAATTATTTGAGATCGGTAAAGTGTTTCGTGGTGATGAAGCCGGGCCGCGAATGACTGAAAAAAGCGATGACCTTTTGCCTCGGCAAGACACCTGGCTGACTGTCGGGTATACCGCTCAAAAAGACAGTGCTCCCTTTTGGGAGGTGCGTAGAGTAAGTGACATCTTGGGCATTCGTCTACGGTTGCCCTTGCAGTATCTCGCAGCCGAAGCGCAACCGCTTGCCCCGTGGCAACATCCCACTCGTACAGCCTGGATTTATTCTGGTGAATATCTAATTGGGCACTGCTACGAGCTGCATCCGCTCATAGCCGAACGTCATGGTTTGTCGGAACGGGTAGCTTTTCTTTCGTACAACATTTCTCTACTCGCCGAACACTCTCTCGCATTTAGTGCTGGGGCCGCCTATCAGCCGCTCTTAACATACCCCACGGTTGTGCGCGATTTGGCTTTTGTAGTAGCCAAAACACACACCCATGCCGAATTAGTTTCGCTCATGCAGGCTGCGGACCCGCTCGTTATGACCGTAGAATTATTTGATGTGTATGAAGGAAAACATGTGGACAGTGGCAAAAAAAGTTTAGCCTATCGGCTCACCTATGGTTCGCTCGATCGTACACTCAAAAACGAAGAGGTAGACGCTGTCGAGAAAAAAATCATTGACAAATTGATCAAAAAGTTCCAGATAGAGATGCGTTAAGTCGCGGGGTGTGCTATTATAGCACTTAGATTTAACTCTTTATTCTTTCCAATTATGTTTTTAGCCACCTCTAAAGATGTTTGGTATCTAGTCATTTCGGTTTGTGCCGGATTTTTTACCATCTTTTTATGTTGGACACTCTACTATTTAATCAAGATTCTACGCGATGCCAGCCATGTTATTGAAGAGGTAAAAGCTAAATTAGATACTCTGACTTCCACACTGACGAGCGTACGCGAAAAAATGGAAAGCTTGTCGGGGATCGTAAATATGTTCAGCGATGGAGTAATGGGAGCAGTAAAAAAGATCGTCGCGAGAAAAGCTGATGAGTGGGTAGACAGAGGCACCGAATCACTTAATAATGCAGCGAAAGATGCGGTGGATAAAGCGGTGAATGTTACGGCGGAGCAGATGAAAAAGATGACGAATAAGATTAAGAAATAAATTTAGTATTTTCAAATCAAAAACCTGCCTCAATTAAGGCGGGTTTTTTTATTAATCAAGGGAGGGTTGTGTCACTTTTTTGTCCGCACAAAAAAGTAGCCAAAAAAAGTGCCGAACTGATGCTACACTCTGCCACTCACATCGGCTCGTCGTCACTTGGGCGCTAAACTCGTCCCGACTCAGTCGGGACTCAAACAGTAGCGCCCATCCGCGAGGACCGTGACGATTCGCCTTGTCGAGTGGCGTCGTTACGCATGTGTTCGGGGTGAGCGACGTGTGCTAACCGGTAAGTGTAATTTTTATTGTGGAGCCCGTAATACCCCCTTGGGTGGTAAGGGCAAATAAGATTTATATCGGCAGAGCCGACTCTACTCATAAAAAACCAGCCCTGATATCCCGACTCGGTCGGGATCGGGTTCACACTCTCACGCTAATTTGTTCGGCGTACTTCCCGATAAATTTGGAAAAGTTTGATTCACCGATCGCAAAGGCATAATTTTTGGCGTCAGTTTCATTCAGAGTAGTATGAGTTTGATACCGATTGGTTAAGAGGTTAGTAATGCTGTCTTGTTGTTTTTGAGTTAACCCTGAGCGGAAGGGGATAAGCCAGGTGGGGGCTGATTGATAGGTTGTAGGAGTTAGTGAGTAGCTGGTAGCTATTGTGCCGCCTGATTTCTGGTTGGTTTGAGCAACTGTCGTGGGTACGGTTAGAATTTGGAAAGGATTATGCTGGTAAATGTCCTCGACGGCTCGGCCTTTTTGCCGTTCAGCTTTGAAATAATTTTCAAAATCAGTCGGGATAGGAGTGGAATAAATGTGGTTAGGAGTGTATTCCAAATTACGTAACGTAAATTCTTTGTTCCACGGAGTTTTATTCAAAAAAGCTTCGGGTGTATCAAAGGCAAAGTTCGAGATGTTGGTTTTAGGAGTATCGACCGATATGCTCGTCCAGCCCAGAATATCATAAAACCTCCCCATACTGGATTGATCCACAATATAAATAGTTCCATCATTGGGGTTATACATCTGACTGGGGCTAAATTCCCAGCCGAGTGGATGCATGGTGCCTCTTTCACCCCGGGCATATTGTTCAATGGTCGCGGGTAATGTGCCGTCAATAACAGCGCTTTGCATCTGCCATAATTGGCGTAGTGACATGGCCGAGCCTACCGTACCACCACCATGCACCGGATCCCAGCCAAAAGAATAGCTGCCATATGACACCATTGGCAAACTGTTGTCTTTGCCAAAAATCCGTTCGACTTCGCTGGTATCTAGGATCGGATGCCAGACGCCATTTACGACAAATCCGTATACTGCAAAGTGTCTACCCGTCGCATCGACCCAATCACTGGTACGAAAAAGTTTAGGGGTAGGAGGAATAATTTTTGCCAATGCTTCTTTAGCCCTTTGTTCCTGTGTCTGTAGGGTGGCTATCCGAAAATCAGTGGCTTCTTTATTTAGAGCGTTAGCGCGTTCAGTTTGAAGCCGGGCTTCCTCGTACGCCAGTGCCCAGGAAGACAGGCCTAAAGACAGAATAAGCAATAACCCAGCGATGGCACTAGGCGAGACGTTATTGTTAGATAATTGAGCGGATAATTGTTCTTGATTATTAACACTGCCCACGAGCCCCATCGCGGAGCGTAGATCAGCCTCGCTTACTACTGACCGGATATCTTCGGCCGTATTCTTTTGGATAGCATCAGCCGGGCGAGACTGTTCTAATTTTTTTAGTTTATCGAGGTACGTATTGAATGAATTGACAATCTCTTTGGAACGAGCGGAATCGGACACAGACACGCGTGCCAGTGAGCCGTTGCCCAATACCACGGGATCAGGAGTGCGCACCGTGGCAGCTGCGAGTGGCTGGATGGTGGTGTAGGAAGGTTTGGGGGTAGAGGGGTAGAGAACCAGGTTGCCGGAGGGCGGTTTGAAAGTAGTGGCGGGTGCGGCGGTGGAGGTGGAGGCGGGGAGGATTGGGGTAGATGGGGATGGAGCGACAGGCACAGTATTTGGATTAGAGGATACAGATAAAAGTGGCATCACATACAGAGATGTGGTCGTCGGTCCGCTGTTTCCTCTGACCTCCTCAATCAGTTCATTTACCTGCAAGGAAAATTTATCCCAATCAGCTTGGTCACGTCCGAACCCGTCATTAGCCCATAAGGCAAGAAATTCTATTGCGTGAGGTAGCATGCTGATCAAGCTTTGTTTAGAGTCGTCAATGATAGGGGGTAAAAGCTCTGGATTAGCTTGGGCTGCGGCTACTTCACGAAAAAATAATTCAATGACACCGGTACCATTGAGTATAACTTTAGGGAAAAGATGGGCACGGTAGGAAGGCTGAATGTATGTCACTTCGTCAATTGAATAACTTGATGAGTGCCCCACAGTTTTTTTATAAGCTAAATATCTGCTATCTTTCATTAAATAAATAATTATGCCATCTTTAGAGTCAATTTCTTGTTCTTTTAGTTCTTTCAAGTTTGGTAACTTATATTCCTCATTGCTAATAGTATCTTCTGAAAAGAAATTTTCATTAGAATAAACAGCAATTTCTTCAATGGAACTTTCAATGGTGGAATAATAGGGAATTGATAATCCGGCGGCGGCTAGTTCTTTGGCCACGGTCAAGCGATGATTGTTGGTAAATTCGCTGCTCGCATCTTCATAAGGCGAGCCCGGATCGCCATAAATATGAGCGTGGGTATCGTTTCTGGTATGATCTGGCACCGAAGCATCTTCGACCAGATGTAGTACATGGCCCAAGGCCACGAAGGCTTCACGTGTTTGGCCTTTGGTGTAGAGGTCAATCGCTTTTTGCCAGGTTTGATTGCCGAATTGACGACCATAGGCCGCTTGGGCCGCTTGATTTTTTACCCAATTGATCGAAGGTAATGGTGCTACTGGTGCCAAGGGTGCGGCAGTATTAAAGCCATCAGCTTCGGATAACCTACCAAAATGTTTTCCCCGCCAACCCTCTTTATTTTTTGGATCGTAAAAATGATTAATCCAGCGTGGGGGATCGTCTTCTTCAATCGCGCCTTGGCGCAAGGCGGCAATGGCCGCTGCATCAAGAATCGAATTAGGGTGTTTAGTGTTGTATAATTTCGCCATTTCTTCCGTTAAGTCAGGGTGGGTATAAAAAGGTGAATAGGCCAGACTAGGATTGAGTAGGGTACCAGCCGTTATGATCGTAACGGGCAAAAATATATACCACCAGACTTTTTTAATTTTTGCATATTTACTCCCTGTCATACACATGGGAATTAAAAGTTATAAGGTGGAAATTTTCCAGACCTTAGTAAGAGGGTTTTGACGGAAGACTACTAAATTTTTGTAGATTTTTTTCGTCTTTTCATCTCTAGTGTTATAAAAATAACGTGCACTCAAATTAGAACTAGGATTTGCGGTGTCGAGTTTTAACTCACTTGATACTTGTTTTATGAATAAATCCAGATTATCTATATTTTTTTCTTCTAGCAAAAAAGATTTTTTTTCATCTCTGTGTTCCACTTCAAAATATTTACTTGCCAATTCCACATCCCTTTTTTCCAAAGCCGTCAAAAATAGTGCCCAGGTTTCTTCGGGAGTTTTGCCACCATATGTATCTTCGCGATAGGGTTTTTCAAAATCATATTGCCAGCGGTCAATAGCTGCTTGGCGCTGGTATTGTTTGTAATACATAAATAGTCCCGCCCCTAACCAAAAAATAGTGATAAAAACTAAACCCAGACCAATGCCGATAGAAATATGTTTGATACGTTCTCTAAATGCTGATTTCATAAAGAAAAATTAATGTACTCATCAGTAACTAATAGAAGATTGGGCCCAGTTCTGCATCTTTTCATGTTTCGGTATCCAGACAAACACACTAAGGGCTATACAAATAAGCAAGAAGATTCCTACCGTGAGAAAGAATCCGATTTTAATATCCTTGCGTTTTTGTGGAGTCATATGATTAATTTAAAAAATTAATTTAGATTGTGTTAAAGATCGGAAATTTTCCATAGATTCGTAACAGGATTTTTTTGAAAAGATATGTAAAGAGACTCATGTCCGAAAATATTCTTAGAATGTTCGTAAAAATATAAAACATGATCCTGGTTTTTATACTTTCTTTCTTCTTTTTCTCGATGAATTACCTTTGTTTGTTCCACGAGTTCATTAATTGTTTTTTCATCAAGGTCTGTTTGTAATCTCTCTTTCCATGATATCTGCGTGTCAGTTAAAAAATATTTACTAGCTAAATCAAAATCCCGTTCTTTAATCGATTCTAAAAATAAAGCCCATGTTTCCTCAGGTGTTTTTCCTCCATAAGTATCATTACGGTAAATTTTTTTTAAGTCGTATTGCCAACTATCGATCCCATATTCCCGACTATGCTCATTCAAAATAAATGACAGCCAAGTTGTAAGACATAGCACAATTGCAAACCCAAATAGCATCCACGAACGCGTTTTGAAGTGTCTTGACTCCTTTTCAAGATTGAAGGTCATAAACAAATTCTAAAAGGCATAAATTTTCCACATTTTTGCGTAGCGGTCATAAATAAAAATTATTCGTCCCCCTTTGTTAATACGACCATCTTTTTCGGTCCGGGTGTAGTGGTAATCTATTTCTCCATCAAAAAATTTTTCGTATTTTGAATCGCTTCTTTGTATATTTTTAACGTCTTGGATATACGCTGTAAGTCTGTCGTCCATTTTTAATTTTTTTAAAAATTCTAATTGAGCTGCTCGGTTTTGGGGTATGATATATTTAATGGCGTTATCCAGATCATCGGCAGACACTCTTTCCAAAAAATGTTCCCAGGTTTTTTCTGGTGTGTCGCTGCCGTACCGGTCAGCGTTAGCTGTAGCGTATTGCTTGCCGAGCTCTATAAGATTCGGTGTTATAGCGGTCAGTAAATAAAACCAATAAAATACCGCCAAACTCATTATCACTATCTTTAGAACATTTTTTTTCTTTGATTTATCCATACAAATTTACCCTTATTAATTAACATCAGCACCCAAAATAAATTCGTTCATTGAATATTAACCACTTAAAAATTAAATAAGAACCCAAAATTATAGTTAAAAAAATCAAACCTATCCCCGGCACCACCCGATATAAAAAAATATTTTCAATTTTTTCTTTATCAAATTTCATACCAACAAACCCCTGCCGCAGGTAAAATGCAGCAGGGGTATTTATGCTTATTTAATCGCTGCCGCTGAATCCGTGAACACCTGTTTAATTTTATCCCGAAAGCCATAGATCGCCCCTACGACCGCGAGCCCGATAACTGCCAGTAACAGGCCGTATTCCGACAGGGCTTGCCCGGATTCATCGTTGAACCATTTTGTTAGCATACTTTTAATAATTTACCACTCTCCTTAGAGAGCAGATGAATAAAATAAAACCAACCCTAAGAGGGTTGATTATTCTGCATTAATCAGTATTGTTTAATCCCCCTCTCACAAGAGAGTAAATCTAGGCGGGAGGATTGTCAAAACTGCAAATGGGGATAAAGTTTTTTATTCTTCTACAATCAATTGCCCACCCATATCATCATGCCCGGCACCGCATTGTGCGGAGCAGGTAAAATCAAAGGTGCCGACCTGATCGGCGATAAATTCGATCGTAATTGTTTGTTTTGCGGGAATAATTTTTTTAATATCATATTCCCAAATCTGAAAGCCGTGTTCAATGTCTTTGCTCGTGATCTTGAGTCGGACTTTGTCATTTTTGTTTACCGTAAGTACTGCGGGTTCAAATCTCCATTGTTTGGCCGTGAGTAAAAATTCTTTGAGTGGTGCTGGGGGCGGGGGAGTAGAGCCGAGCGGGGCAGTGTCATACGTTTTAATCAGTGGTGCCGGACTGGTAGGGGATGTCGCATCTGGCTGTTTCGTGCTGGTAGCGCTGGCGTCAACTTTAATCATCAAAATGGTGCTGGTAGGGGTTGGCAACAATGGCGAAAGTGTTTTGATCGTAAGTGATTTCGGTTGGTTGGTAATGTTGGTTAAATTAAAAGACGCTATCACGGCCTGACCATCTTTTACAAAATGAACATCCGCGCCAGGGAATTCGTAAACACCTTTTTTACCCAGGTCTTTCTGTAAGACGGCAAATACTTGTCTCGTGATTGCTTTGGTATTGGTTAATTTCACTCGCAGTGCACTCTGAGTACCCTTTTTGGTTTTCACTACTCCCAGCATCACGGTTGGTTGTTTGTTCTCGCTGGCATAAATCGCCAGCCAGCCCGGTTCGGGAGTGGTTACGCTGGCGACAATGACAGTGTTATTCTTGAGTACCTGAGTGCCAGCATTTACTCGGGGGGTGAGGTTAACAGTTGTGGTCGCTAGAGCGCCTGGGGTGCCGAGCAATAAACTACTCAGCACAGTAGTCATAATTATTTGTCCCAGACTTTTTTTCATATGCATATTTAAAGATAAAATTCATCTTTGGGTTTGATAACCTTATTCTATCACTATTTTTAGTACATTTCTAGCCGAGTGATATTCCTTGCGTTCCTGCCCGATTTTGATAAGATATAGCTCTAAAAATGCTACATTTCGCTTAGTCTCTGTGTATGTCTGATTTTGTCCATCTTCATGTCCATAGCCACTATTCGCTGCTCGATGCCCTGCCGCAAGTGCCTGATCTGGTTACCGAAGCCAAACGCCGCGGTTTTAAGGCGCTCGCTCTCACCGATCACGGCAACCTATACGGCGCAATCGAATTTTACGAGGAATGTGAAAAGCAAGGAATCAAGCCGATTATTGGGGTAGAGGTCTACGTCGCTCCGGGCAGTTTGCATGATAAAACGACGCCGCATCAAAAAATAGCGCATTTGGTGTTATTGGCCGAGAATAGAACAGGGTATGATAATCTGGTGAAATTGGTATCGATCGCGCAGCTCGAAGGAATAATCGCTGGCAAGCCCTGTGTCGACAAGGCGCTCTTGCGTACTCATCACGACGGCATTATTGCACTGTCCGGATGTATCGAAGGCGAACTAGGGCAGCTGATCTTTAAAGAGAATAATCCAACGAAAGCCAAGGCCGTGGCGCTCGAGTATCAGAATATTTTTGGCGTGGGAAATTTTTATTTGGAGCTTGGCGATATTCCGGCCTTGCCGGGGCAATTCGAGTTAAATACTCAATTGCAAACGATCGCCAAAGAAACCGGCATTCCACTGGTTGTGACACGCGATGCGCATTATTTACATACCGAAGATGACGAAGCCCAGGATACGCTGGTCTGTATCCGTGACGGCGTGACCAGCGAAGAACCGAATCGTACGAATATGGTGGGCGTTGATTTGTCGCTTGCTCCGGGCAATATGATTGCTTCGCGCTTCAAACATTTGCCCGAAGCGCTTGAAAACACCGTCCGTATTGCGGAGCGTGTTAATTTAAAACTTAAACTTAATCAGTGGCATTTTGCGGCCGTGGATCTACCGCCCGGCGCTACCGCCGATAGTCATTTGCGGGATCTGGTGTATGAAAAATTACCTCTCCTTACCGAGGTTACCCCGGCCGTAAAAGAGCGGGTCGAATATGAGCTTGATATCATTAGTAAAAAAGGCTATTCCCCATATTTTTTGGTAGTAGCCGATTATGTGCATTATGCGCGCACGCACGCAATCGTCGAGACGACCCGTGGTTCGGGCGCTGGCTCAATCGTGTCGTATGCCATGGGTATTACTACTGTAAATCCACTGTATTTCAAATTGCCGTTCGAACGTTTTTTGAATCCATTTCGCCCCTCTCCACCTGATATTGATGCGGATTTTGCCGATGATCGCCGTGATGACATGATCGCGTATGTAACCAAGAAGTACGGAGCCGACAAGGTCGCGCAAATTATTACGTTTGGAACTATGCAGGCTCGTGCCGCCGTGCGCGATGTTGGTCGGGCTCTAGGATATTCATATTCATTTTGTGACCAGGTCGCCAAATTGATTCCGGTCGGTGCGCAAGGTTTTCAAATGACAATCGACAAAGCACTGGATCTAGAACCTGATCTCAAAAAATTATACGAAGCCAACCCACAAGCCCAGCGCCTGCTTGATTTGGCCCGCAAAGTCGAAGGTTGCGCGCGCCATGCCTCGGTGCACGCCGCCGGAGTCGTGATCGCGCCGACCCCGCTCACTGATTTTACCCCGCTCCAGCGTGAAGCGGGAGGAGAAAAAGTGACGACGCAGTATGACATGCATTCCGTGGAAGCTGCCGGATTATTGAAAATGGATTTTCTGGGTATTCGTAACTTATCGATCCTGGGACACGCCGTGGAAATTATCGAAGCCACTACCCAGCAAAAAATTGATATTCACAATCTGCCGTGGGACGATGCCAAAACGTACGCGATGCTCGCGCGTGGCGAAACGGTGGGGGTGTTCCAACTCTCTGGCTCTGGCATGACGCGATATTTGAAAGAGCTCAAACCAGCCAGTATTTTTGATATTATGGCCATGGTAGCGCTCTTCCGCCCTGGGCCCATGGAATCAATCCCCGAATATATCCGTCGTAAAAATCACCCCGAACTCATTGAATACCTGGATCAGCGCATGAAAGAGTATCTGGACCAGTCACTGGGGTTAATCGTCTATCAGGATGATGTTTTGTTAACCGCGATTCATTTGGCCGGATACAATTGGGAAGAGGCCGATAAATTCCGCAAAGCCATGGGCAAGAAAATCCCCGAAGAAATGGCCAAACAAAAAGAAAAGTTTTTCAAAGGCTGCAAAGAAATTGGCAAAGTGTCGGAATTGAAAATTCACCGTTTATGGGAGCTGATCGAGCCGTTCGCAGCGTATGGGTTTAACAAAGCTCATGCGGCCAGCTATGGGGTAGTGGCTTATCAGACCGCGTACCTCAAAGCGAATTTCCCGATTCAATATATGACGGCAGTACTCATCGCCGAAAGCGGCGATATCGAAAAGGTGCCGGAAATTATTGCCGAATGTGAACGCATGGGCGTGAAAGTTTTGCCGCCGGATATCAACGCCAGCCACAAAAATTTCGCCATGATTTCGCCAACTGACGGCAGCGAGCCGCATATCCGGTTTGGATTATCCGGTATTAAAAATGTCGGCGAACATATCGCGGAGGTGCTGTATCGCGAGCGTAAAGAAAACGGAAAATATCAGAATCTGGAAGATTTATTGAAGCGCGTCAAAGATAAAGACCTCAATAAAAAATCAGTCGAGAGTTTGGCTAAATGCGGAGCGTTTGATTGTTTCGGGTTGGATAGAAATATGATTTTGGCAAATATTGATTCGATATTGGCCTTTTTCAAAGCCACGCACGATACCAGTGTTTCACATCAGCATTCTTTGTTTTCTGGTACCACCCTCGAAGTGGGGGCGAAATTGCGCCTCGCTCCTGCGCCGCCGACCGTCGAAGCGCAAAAATTAGTTTGGGAAAAAGAATTGCTAGGGCTGTATGTTTCCTCCCATCCATTTATTTCTTATCAAGAATTCTTTGGCCCGACACTTACTCGTGTTACCGAATTATCCGGTAAGCCGCCCTCTACTTGGGTGGTGGTCGGTGGTGTGATCGACAGTACCAAAAAGAAAATTACCAGGAGCGGCAAAGCCATGATGTTCGTGCATATTCAAGACACGAGTGGCAGTCTGGAGTTGTTGGTGTTTCCTAAAACCTACGAAACTACCAAAGATGTTTGGGTAGCGGGTAATCTGGTAGCGGTGGTCGGCAAAACCGGCGATGAAGAAGGGGATGATAAATTGTTTGTAGAAAAAGCGTATACGATAACGAAAGAAAGTGCCCC
>CAZPCV010000014.1:18366-28188 GCA_964585245.1 uncultured Gammaproteobacteria bacterium | reverse complement strand
CTGTATAAAAAAGAATTAAAAAGCGTAGACAAAAATGGCGACAAGCCCGTGCTACAGCCCCAACTCGATCAGACGGCCGAAGCGGAATTTATTGTCAAACGAATCAAAAAATTATTAGACGAAGACGTGCCGGCGACCGAAATTGCAATTCTGTTCCGCGCCGCCTTTCATTCGCAGCGCCTGGAACTTGAATTGGTAAAGGCTGGAATCCCTTACGAGTATCGTGGTGGTATTCGCTTTTTCGAACGCGCCCACGTGAAAGATGTTCTGAGTTTCTTGCGCGTACTTAATAATCCTTCCGACACGGCTGCCTGGCTGCGTATTTTTTTGCACGAAGAGGGGATAGGGCCGGTGGCCGCGGATCGCCTGGTCACTGCGATTAATCAGTCGGGCAATCTAGCCGATCTGCCCGGGCTCGGATACCAAGTGCTTGGGGAGCGGGCCAAAACTGGTTGGGCTAATTTTCTCACTATCTGGAGTCCGCTCTGGAGCGCCTGGGAAGCTGATGCCACGAATATCAAAGCGTTGTTATCCGCTGTTATTGAATCGCCCTATGCCGACTATCTTGCGACTGAATATATCGATAGTGATGATCGGCTTAATGACCTGAAGCAATTGCTAGAATTTTCAGCTAGCTATACCTCTCTTGATACCTTTTTGGGCGAAATGAGCCTGTCCGAAGCCTTTACCGGCAATAACGCGCCAAGTGTGGCGAATGCGGCAAAAATTACGCTTTCCACCGTGCATCAGGCCAAAGGCTTGGAGTGGGCGCATGTGTTTGTTATCAATCTCTCACGCGGGGCCTTCCCGAACGACCGGGCCATGCGCGAACAGAACGGACTCGCCGAAGAACGGCGTTTGTTTTATGTCGCCGTTACCCGCGCCAAAGAAAAATTGTTTCTTACCTACCCTATGAGCGGAGGCAGTTTTGGTGATATGCTCTCGGGCCCCAGCCCGTTTTTGGAAGAATTAAACCCCGATGTCTACGAAGATCACTCGCTTTTGTCATACAACACCAGTATCTTCAATGATCCTGATTCTGACATTACCTATATCCCCGAAGATCAGCCGATCAGAATTAAACCGGGAAGTTTTTTACGCGATCTTGATGATCTGTAGAGGTGTCATCGGTGGCCACGGTTTTTTCGATATGTTGCACTTGTTTGGCGATGGTGTGAACATCGTTATGAATTTCTTCAATCGTTTCCACTTCGGACAGAATCTCGTCTTCAGTTTTTTCGGCCAGCTTTTTCTGTCCGCGTAGCCCAGAAATAATAATTTCGTTACCGATAAAGTTGGAAACAAATAATCCGGTCGCCAGCATGAGCACGGTGCCAAGCACGGTAGACAGAGGCCCGTCCCACCAGGGGCCGGGGCTTTGTAAGGCCGCGGGCACGAATAATTTTTCCATGATCATGTCCATGCTGTGCCAAATGCCGCGCCACAAAATCACCACTCCCAAGGCTCCCAAAAATGCGTAGAAAATCGGGCTATGACTGCACCATTTGCGCACTTTATCCTCTAGTTTGTCTCCCCACCGGTACACAATGTGATAGACGCGCATGAACATAGTTTTAAAATTAAAAATATACTGGCTTCGTTCTACCACAAATCCGGGGGTTTTTCAAGATTTTTCTTCAGCAGGCGCCGTGGCTGTAATGAGGAATATCCCCAATCTGGTATTGACTTTCTTTGAAAGAAAGTGTATACTAATGAAACTCAAGAAACCCGCATTTTTAGCCAAATTGCGGGTTTTTCCTTTTTAAAGAGGCGCCTTTCAAGTTTATAAGCCTCTCAAAATTGTTCTTTAACAATTGGGAAAATGGCCGCCGATTTGGTGGTGCTAAAGTGAAAATAGTTCTTGAAAGTTTGAGAATTGTTTCCACTTCGGCGCCATTTTACAGGCGCCAGAGGAGGTGGAAAATGACCAAGGTTTTCGTTCCTGTGGTCGGTCATCCGACCACCCCGAAGGAGTGGCTATCCTTCGGGGTTCTGATTGTTCTGGCGATGACCGGCCTGCACGGCCTGGTCGTCGCTTTTGTCCTGGGGGTCGTGGAGACCCCCTGGAACCGCCGCCCCGCCCCTTGACCCCGCCTGCCATCTCAACGGCAGGCGGGTCGCCCCACCCGCCTGCACTCCGCAGGCACTCTCCACTTGCGTATCAGCTTGATACCCAGATGGAGAATTAATATCGTTCTTTACATGTGTGCCCAGAGTGAAAATAGCCGTTCACGATTGAACGTTTGTTTTCACCTTGGCACAATTAGTGCCAGAAAGGAGGTGAGAGAATGAGGAAGTTTTTTGTTGCGGCAACGCTCCTTACAGCGTTGCTTGCGCTTCTTTCGGCCTGGGGGCATCTGCGTCCCCAGCCCCGCTACTACGAGCGGGAGGAGACGCGGGGATTCTTCGGTCCCATGCCCTCCCGCTAACCGGCACGCCCCCCTAGTGGTCGCCGTGCCTTCTCTATTTTGTTCGTCAGTTACTGATGGATAAATAAAGAAGAAAATTTAACCTAATAAATTTTACACTGCGTTCGTATTTGATATACTCACTTGGCTACACAGCCAATTTTTTTATGCTTCATATCCATCTTATAGTGCTCGGCAAACTCAAAGAGCAGTTTTGGCAAGCCGCCGAAGCCGAATATCTCAAACGTTTGCAAGCTTTTGCCAAGATAACCATTCACGAATTAAAAGAAGAATCATTCAACGAAAAAGATCCGCCGGAAATGATCAAACAAAAAGAAGCCCTCAAAATCACCGCCGAGCTGGATAAAATTAAAGATACGCTGGTGTTTGTGCTCGATGAGCACGGAAAACATTTTACTTCCCCGCAGTGGGCCGCGCATCTGCAAAAACAATTTAACAATTATACTACTATAACCTTTATCCTGGGCGGCCCGCTGGGCCTCCACCAGTCTATCCTAGACATTTCAGAAAAAATTTCCCTCTCCGCTTTTACCTTTACCCACCAAATGGCCAGGGTCATCCTTATCGAACAGTTGTACCGGGCTTTTATGATTAACGGGAATCGGCGGTATCATTATTGACATACTGCGTTTTAATCGGTAGTTTCTTTCACAAAGGAGGGAGCATGGGTCTGAACATGTTTGTCCAGATTATCTTCTGGGTTATCTTCTGGCGCCCAACGGAGCCGGATGATTTGATGATCGTGCGGCGCCGCCCAAGACGCCGTCGCCGTAGGCGCCCCCAACCCAAGCCCGAGCCGCACCTTTAGCCGCTCGGGTTCTTCATTAGTGTCCTTTTGCAAAAAGACAAAGTGTGTTACGCTGAAGGGGAAAATAGCTATACCGTATGACCAAAAAACCTGTTATTTTATCTGGCATCCAGCCCACCGGCAATCTGCATATTGGCAATTATTTGGGTGCAGTCAAAAATTGGCTTGAGTTGCAAAATAGTGGTGCGTACGACTGCTTTTTTTTCATTGCTGATTTGCATTCGCTTACCGGCAAAGATACGGCCGCCGAGCGGCGGGAAAAAATTACGACACTCGCCGCCGAAATTTTGGCGTTGGGCATTGACCCCGATAAATCAACTTTTTTCATACAATCACATGTTCGCGAACATGCAGAGTTAGCCTGGATTTTTAATTGTGTTACGCCGGTAGCCGAGCTGTATCGCATGACGCAATTCAAAGATAAATCAGCCGCTCAGGAAAAAAATATTAATGCGGGCTTGTTAACGTATCCTATTCTCCAGGCTGCGGATATTTTGCTCTATCATGGTACCCTGGTGCCGGTCGGTAAAGATCAAGAACAACACACCGAGCTTACCCGCAGCATCGCCACCTGGTTTAATAATAAATACGGCGAGTATTTCCCACTCACCAAATGTTTGTTAACGGATATCCCCAAAGTGATGAGCCTGTTGGAGCCGGAAAAGAAAATGAGTAAAAGCTTGGGGGCCGGCCACGTCATCGAGCTTCGCGAAGATGCGGAAGAAATTACCAAAAAATTGAAACGCGCGGTCACGGCCACCGAGGGCGGCGGGAGCGCGCCGGGTGTACAGAATTTATTATTGTTGTTAAAGCAATTCGGCTCCCCAGAAATCTATGCTCAATTTGTACTGGCCGAAAAAAACCGCACTATTCGCTATGGTGATTTGAAACAAGCGCTCGCTACTGCGGTAGCCGAGTACTTTGCTGATTTTCGTGCCCGGCGCGCGGCGCTACTCGCTAAACCGGATGAAGTTGAGGAATTGTTAGCGGTAGGTGCGCACAAAGCCAGGGAAGTCGCCCGAATCACTATGAGTCACGTGCGTTCATTAATCGGCACCCGCTAACCCTTGTTCGAGAGCATATGTCGATTTTTATGATAGTCTAAAAAGCGTTTTGTATATATTTTACTTTTGTTATTCTCTAATTTTTCTAAAAATCGTATGGATATCAATTCTTCCAGCGCAACTGGTACCAAAGTAGCGTTAATCAAAATGTTGTATTTGTACGTAGTGTCATTCGTCGCGCTCATGATGCTTGTGATTTCGAGCGTCGATATCATCAGTTTATTTTTGAAAACGTATATTTTAACCCGCGCCGATCGCTATGCATATGCTCCGGTAGCCAACTGCGATGTGTCCAAACAAACTCCCTCTGTGCCAGTAGCAGCCGATAGCGCCGTTGTGCCGGTTCCGAAATCTAGTATGCTCCCCACCATTTCTCCGGAAGAGTGTCGCAAACAAGCCGAAGAGCAAAAACGTATCGACGAGGAGAATCGCCAGAGCCAACGGCAGAGTGATTTGGTGAGAGATATTTCTTTGTTGGCGGTAGCGACCCCTTTGTTTATTGGTCATTGGCGTCTAGCTCGTAAAAAAGAATAATTACTTAAAACAATTGTGATATGCCATCATTTTCTCATGAACGCCTATTAATTGTCGCTGCGATTTTGAGCGGGGTTATTATCACGGTCACGCCCGTGTGGGGGATCACCACGGCTACCCAGAACAAACAGGCGTATCAAAAAATGTCCGCGTATGTGTGCGGCGCCAGGTCTCTGAGAATTTTGAAAACGGCTGCCTGTCCGTTGTTAAAACCGTATCAAAAAACGCCCACGACATATAACGAAAGCGCTTTTATTAAATCGGTGTGTACCAAAAATAAAACCGCCTGCCAAACTATGAATAAAAATAAATTGTATACTAAAGCCACCCAGCCGTATCTGTCGCCGGTTAAGCCAATAGTGTCTAAGGTTGTTAATCCACTACCTTTTGAAAAAATAAATACCCCCAGCATCGAGACGTCGGATACACCAGTCAGCAGCGATCAAGCCGGCGAAGCGTTTTTCCCTAGCTATCCTAGCGATGCTTTTTCTGGCTCTGGGGAGCAGCCTAGCATGGGGTTTCAAGACCCAACCAAAGAGCGTTACGTAATTCCGTTTGTTGATTACTCCGAAGAAAACCTGGCTGGGTTTAGTGTCATTATCAACAATCAAACACCAAATAAAACAGCAGTATTGAGCGGTTTGTCGCAAACGTTAACCCAATTACTTGCGGGTATCCCTAAACAGCGCCAGAGTTTTGTAAAAACGGTACGGTGGGTGGTGGGCCCTGGGTCGGATTGTAATGTGGCTAGCCTGGGGGCGATGTACGAGGTGGAGCACAACTTGGTACGGGTGTGTGCTTCTGAGTCTTTTACCAACAATTCGCCCTATGCGTTTCATTTGGTTGTTCACGAAGTGGCGCACGCCTATCATTTCAAAAAATTGGGCCAGTCCAACACCAGTGTGTCGAATGCTTTTTCTAACGCTATCATGAATCAATTGTACGCCGAGGGTGAAACCGGATTGTCGTTTGAAAAGGGCGCGTATGCGTCGTATTCCCCACTCGAATATTTTGCGGAACTAACATCCATGTATTTTGGTACTATCGAGTATAGTCCCAAAAATAAAGCCGAGTTGAAAGCGTATGATCCCAAAGGCTACGCGATGGTAGAAAAACTGTGGAATACGCCAGAAGAAGATTTTTCAGCGCCGGAATATAACTTTAATACGATTGAATTTTAAAAGTGTAATTAAATTCAATTAAAAAGCGACCACGCATGGTCGCTTTTTGTATAGGAGATAAAATACCACCTGTCCGCACCTCTTTTTTTTGAATACATTAAAAATTTAATTTTTCTTCTGGGCTAAGAATTGGTCCGTTGTTTTTCGGGTCATCGCTGCGAGTTAGTTGTTCGTGGTCTCGGTTTGTTGTTTTTTTGGGCGTGCTTGGCACGGCTTCATCTTTGTTTAAAATTTTTCGCATCACCGTATAAAAATTCGGCCATTTTTCGATCAAGCTCTCAACGGTTGCTCTAAGATGTTTAAATACCGCTATATCATGACGAAAATCCCTACGTATATTTGAAGAGATAGTACACAAATCGTATAATCGACCCAAAACAATAGTAATATTATTTATTCGAGCATGATCCTCTGGGGTTTTATTTGGGCCAATTGCTGTTCCGGTTCCAGTACGATAATTATCCGGACTGTACAAGCCGTTATTTGCGGATAAAAATTCGGACAGTGGTACCAGCTTTTCACCTATTACGTTTAAATCTAGCTGTCCGGATTGTGATTTGTCCAGTTCGTTTTTTAACTCGATCAATAATTTTATGCCGTTTTTATTAAAAATTTCTAACAATTCTGGTAACGGTTGTTCTTTTCCTGCTTCAACCGCTACTCTGTGCTCGGTTTGGGTTATTAATCTTCCTCCTTTGTTTTCAATCATATATTTAATATTTTGTTCTATCAGTATGTTCACATGTTTGCGGGGTTTCGAATTGAACCAGCGAAACCGATGTAGAATTTTTACAATAACACATTGATCAGTTCAGTTATAAAATACTGGGTTGCGCCTTGTTTTAGCAATATCCAGTTGTATCAGGGCTGCATATTTTTATGGCAATATATACCGAAACGACTACGGCTATAAGCGATACGAGAAGGCAATAAAAGATGGTTTTAATGTAAAATTTTTTTGGTAATTTGATACTATAAAAAAGCTTTTTTGAATGCAGTGATTTTTTAAGTTCTTCAAGAGATAGCTCACTCTTAACCGGATAATGATTCGAGAGAAGGCTCTCGTATAAGCGGGTGGCGCTTTCTAAATCCCTATCTTCGTAGACGTACCTTAGTTGGTTCGTTGTAACTATGGTAAATGAGTAAAAAACGCTACCCTTAATCATTCCTGATTGTGTTGCTAGGGTGATAGAATCAATTTCATTGAGTTGAGCAATTATTATTTTTTCGTCTACTATTAAACCATTTTCGTTTACGTTAAGCAGGCTTCCGATGGTTCTAGTTTTTTTGACACACAACGAAATAATGAAAAAAATAATAATATAGACAATTATAAACGCTGCTGTCTGTCGGAAGACTTCAACAATATCTGGGTATACTTTGTCAAAAATAAAATAGAGGGCAATACAACAGCCGATGCTGGCGAGTTGAGTAAGTATTTTTTCAAATCGAAACGACTGGTAAACACGAGGCATGAAAACATTTTAATATACTAAGTTGGAAAATTTTTTTTAGTATAAAAAAAAGGAAGGGGCGCACAATCTTATTTTAGCTCCGGGGGCTGGGATCGAACCAGCGAAATCCACGTTAACAGCGTGGCGTTGTACCACTCAACTACCCCGGAATTTAAAAAACTCTCCGTTTTGGGAGAGTTTATTTTTTGCAAAAAAGAAACTCTCCCTAGATAGAAGGATTATTATTCAGATTATTATTGAGGGATGAGTTTATCATGTGAGTAATGGTACTGTTTTATTTTTTATTTGTCAATACTTTTAACTTTCGAAAAAACTTACATGAGTGTACAATATCGTCAGATCGAAAATCCTATAATTGTTAATAAGCGTATAGCTTCAGGCCCTATGTCTCCTTTGCAATTATCCAAAATGCTTAAAAATATCGGACCGACCATGGCTCAAAAATTGGTCACTGCCGGAATAGACACGCCAGAAAAACTTAAAAAAATCGGCGCGAAAAAAGCCTATCTTCGCATTCATCAAAGCGGCGGGTTCTGTGGTAAATTTCATGCCGGGTATTTATATGCGCTTGAAGGGGCTATTACCGACTGTGATTGGTTGAAAATTCCAGAAAATAAAAAACGAGAATACAAATCGCTTACTGAAGAGTTAAGACAAAAACAGAAAGTAAACACGTAATTTGTCTTAGAGGAATGTCACCTTATCGGACAAAACACCGTTCAAAAAAATTACGATCCTTTCTATTTGGCAAACCATCAATTTATTGCTAACATACCAGTATTATTCTTAGATTATTCTCTATGGATCAAACACCGCTCGCCCCGCAGCCACAACCTGCCGGCGTTAAATCCAATGTTGCCGCCATGCTTGCCTATTTGTTTGGTATTTTAGGCGGCTTGATCGTGTACCTGGTTTATAAAGATAAATTCGCCCGCTTCCACGGCCTGCAATCAATTCTTTTTTCGCTGGTCGTTTACGCCTTGTACTATCTGACAAATGTAATCCCTGGTGTGTTTTTTTTGAGAAATCTGATCGGTCTCGCATCTTTTGTCCTTACCATCATCCTCATGGTCAAGGCCTATCAGGGAGAAAAATATAAATTGCCGGTCATCGGCGATGTAGCCGATACTCATTCCTAATTGTGAACTCGGATTAAAAAGGCATCGACGGTATAAACATACTAAAAAAACAGGGATGATCATCCCTGTTTTTTAATTGCACTGCCTGCTATCGCGGGTTTTATAGTTGACAACTTCTATAAACCCATCTAAGTTAAATTAAGGGTCGATTTTAATAAATTAATTTTTCTGTTATGACTACCACCAAAAATCTAGACACGGTAGCGTTGCTCGAACAAGACCATCGCGAAGTAGAAGGCTTGCTCGAAAAAATATCCGACACTACCGAACGAGCGGGAGTCACGCGCCAGGAAGTGTTTGCCAAGTTGAAGTTACTGCTTGATGCCCACGCCCACATGGAAGAAACCATTTATTATCCGGTAGTCGAAGCAGCAAAAGCCACGCACAAAATCACTCTCGAAGGTATCGAAGAGCATGCCGTGGTAAAAACGCTGCTGCAGGAATTAGAGCAAGAAGACCATCAAACCGAGCAGTGGACTGCCGAGTTTAAGGTCTTAAAAGAAAATTTGGAACATCATGTAAAAGAAGAAGAGGAAGATATGTTCCCCAAATCGAGAAAAATTTTGGGCGAAGAAAAGTTGCTGGAGTTAGGCACTGCTATGCAAGCGGACAAAGAAAAATATTTGCAGCAACACGCAGCATAATCAGGTTAATCGGATAACTTAATTAATATTTAATTTTTATCATATGGAAAACAAATTCAAAAAGGGGTTGATTTTAGGTGGGTTACTCGCAGCGGGCGCAGCGGCTTTGGGTATTATGTTTACCAAAGAAGGCGGGCAATTAACCGATGATTTGCAAAAGGACCTGAAGACCCTTATCAAACATTTGAGAAAGAACTTGGGCGACATGCAGGATGTCACCCGCGAAAGTTTTGACGAAGCCGTCACGCGCGTAGTGGATGAATATGCGGCAAAAAAAGAATTAGCTCTTGATACCAAGAAGGCTCTCGTTACGGCACTGCGCTCCAAATGGGAAGAAATGGAAGAGGAATATCTGTCTGATAAAGAAGCCGATGAAAAAGAAGAAAAGAAAAGCAAAAAATAAAACAGTCCGTTGCGTTAATTCTTGATAATAAGTATATGTTGTGGACCATCGCTGTTATCTTGTTCGTGCTCTGGATTTAGGGCCTCGTATCTTCGTACAAGTTAGGTGGGTTTATTCATATTCAATTTGTGTTAGCGATTATCGT
>CAZPCV010000014.1:0-18356 GCA_964585245.1 uncultured Gammaproteobacteria bacterium | reverse complement strand
AGTATTAGTAAGAATAATTCAAGGTAAAAATCCAGTGGCTTAAAATCAACTATACTTGAAACAGCTCCGATTTAAACGGAGCTGTTTTTGCTTGTAACTAGTTTGCGTGCCAAAGAATAAAAGCGTGTGGTAGACATAAGTAGTATTATTATTTAGAATGTCATTACGAATATTTTTAGGATGCTATGACCTCTGTGCGACCAGCTGGGCTGCTAGCGGTATTGGCGGCTTTATCCGGCAATATCTTCATTACCCTTATAAAAATGACCGGGTTTTTCCTTACCGGTTCTTCGGCATTGTTTTCCGAAGCGGTTCATAGCGCGGCTGATACAGGTAATCAGGCGCTGCTCCTCATCGGGATAAAACGTTCACAGCGTAAAGCCAATAAAAATTATCATTACGGTTTCGGTCAGGAGCGATTTTTTTGGGCCTTGATCAGCGCCTGCGGAATTTTTTTCTTGGGAGCGGGCATAACACTGTATCGCGGATTCATGTCGTTAGTGCGTCCAGAAATAATTACGTTCAATTCCGTCAGTTTTTTAATCCTGGGAATTTCAATGGTGGTAGAAACAATGACCCTCGTCTTTGCCTACCAAGAAATAAAAAAACAGAGCCCGGAAACTGGCTTTTTAAATATTTTGCATTCTGGTGATACTACCACGCTCGCAGTCATCTACGAAGATGGAGTAGGGGTATTCGGGTCTTTCGTGGCTGCCGTAAGCATTGCTTTAAGTTGGGTGACGGGTAATCCGGTCTGGGATGCGATCGGGTCGCTATTGATTGGGTTATTGTTAGTGGGCGTCGCGATTATGCTTATGATTAAAAATCGCAGTTTTTTGATGGATAAAGCAATGCCGAGCCATCTGGAAGAGCAGGTAATTGCTATCCTTAACCAGGAGGTAGCGATTGAAAAAGTAATTGATTTTAAATCAACGGTCCTGGGCATGAATATTTATCGGGTTAAATGTGAAGTCGAATTCAACGGTATCGAATTATTGCGGGAAATTAATAAATACGGAGAACTGCGCGAAGATTTTGAGACTATCGGCGGCGATTATGCGCAGTTTGTACGTTTTTGTACCGAGTTCAGCGATCGCGCGCCGCGGTTAATTGGCACCAAGATTAATGAGATCGAGAAACGCATCAAAGAAAAAATGCCGCATGTCCGGCATATTGATATAGAAATTAATTAATTTTTACGCATTCCTATGAGTTGGTTACTCGCCTCATTCGCTACCTTATTCCTCTGGGCAGGTTACTCCATTTTCGGCGATCGGGCCACCGAAGTGCACGGCGAAAAAGTCAGCCTGGTGTTCGAGATGGGAGCGCTCTTGTTTTTGAATATCGTCATTTTTTTACTCTGGGGAGGCTTCAAGGATTTTCACAAAGTTACGACTGCCTCCTTTATCAATGGCGCGCTCATGGGTCTCATGTCTTCGGGTGGATTATTTTTTCTCTTATATTCTTTGCGAGTCGCCCCTGCCCATCATTTTTCTACTATTGTGCTCGTTACCGGATTGTACCCGGTACTCACGGCTGTGATCGGCCACTTTTTCCTTGATGCCAAGCTATCGTTCCATCAATGGATCGGTGTGGCCCTCGCCGGTGTGGCGCTCGGTCTCATTAATTGGGAAAAGTAAGGCTGCCTATCGCGTTTCCGGATTTTTGCGGTCGGACGCGGTATCTAGTTGGTGATCAGTGTGTACTTCTTTTTTGGCCGCTTCATATAGAAGCATCGCTCGCTTACGATCTATTCCCCAATGATAGCCGCTAATTTCGCCAGTTGATTTTAGTACTCGATGGCACGGAATAAGGTATCCAATAGGATTTTCTCCCACTGCTCCGCCTACGGCCTGCGCCAATCCGCGATCGCCTAGGTGCTTAGCAATTTCGCCATAAGAGGTAACAGCCCCCTCCGGGATTGATAACAATGCCTCCCAAACTTTGATTTGAAAATTAGTTCCGTGCAAATACACTTTTATTTTAGTAGTCGGCTGTAAGCCGGCAAAGTAATTTTGAATAACGGTATGGGCTTGCTGTCGACGGTTAAGTAGGCCGGCTTTGGGCCAGCGTGAACGCAAATCAGCTATTCCGTCTGCCAGCTGGTCAAAAAACAAAATATTGCAGACGCCTTTTTCGGTAGATGCTACCAGGCACTGGCCAAAACGCGTGCCAAAAGTGCTGTAATAAATAGTTAGATTTTTCCCTTCTGTTTGATATTCTCCCGGAGTCACCGCTTCAATATCAATAAATAAATCATGCAAACGCCCACCGCTACTTAGGCCGGCTAAATGCGTTGTTTGTTGGCTGTTTTTATGCTCTGCCAACAGGGTTTTGGCGTATTCGAGAGTGAGGTAGCGTTCAAATTGTTTGGGGCTAATCCCAGCCCAGTCCATAAAAACAGTTCGTAAATGTCCCGGGCTTAGATGCAGGGCTTTGGCCAACTCATTAAATGAAACCGGGTGTTTGTGGGCAGCGACCAGATGTTCAATAGCTTTTTTAATAGTGTAATAGTGGTTCATATGTCAGCACGATAACTAATTCAGTCTGTCGGGTCAACCCGAAAACAACGAAAGTGTGAGATGTTAGTAGTAAGGTTAAGACTCTTTTGTGGGGAATTAAGCCTTACGCGTACTCTGGCTGGCACGTCAAGTCGGAATTTGGTATAAAAAGAGGAATATGTTATTATAAAAAATAATTTTTACATAATAAAAGTTAAAAATTATCTCACCTGCTAAAAATATGGAAAAATTATCAGGGCCTTCAGAAAAGCCGCCAGAGCCTGGTAAAAAAAATGAACAAATAGAAAGCGTGGTTTTGTATAGAGAAGACGGCTCTAAATTGTTAGAAGATCAGATTGGGCCGGCTCATCCTAGCCATCCGGATTACCATATATATTACGATGAATCCGAAAAACCTAAGGAGCCAGCCTCAGAGGAAAAGAAATAGAAAATTTTGTTATAGAATTTAATTTATTAATTATTATATGAACAAAACCTGGAACATCGTATATTACGCCACTACTATTCTTTTATCGCTCAGCATGCTATGGGGTGGGTATTATGATTTTAGCCAACAACCGCCTGTACTAGAGGCGCTCGTACATCTCGGATATCCGGCATATTTTGCCCTTATTATTGGGGCAGCGAAAATTCTCGGTGTCATCGGTATCTGGCAGACCAAAGTACGCTTTTTGCGCGAATGGGCCTATGCAGGGTTTGTGTTTGATACGCTCGGCGCTCTTTTGTCGCATCTCGCGGTTGGCGACTCGGCCGCCCAGTTTACTCCCGCGCTTATCAGCCTCATTATTACTCTCGTTTCATACGCCGCCTTACACCGACGTATGATGTCACTTCAGAAATAAGCTATGTCAACCAAACATTCCCGAATCATTTATTGGAGTATTACGGGTCTTCTGTGTCTGTTCTTTTTGCCGGATGGTATTTCTGGTATTGCTCAGGTCCCGGCCGGTCAAGATAGTATGCGGCAACTGGGATACCCCCTGTATCTTTTGACCATCATTGGTGTGGCCAAAGTTTTGGCCGTGCTCGCCCTGCTCCAACCGCGGTATCCGCGCCTCAAAGAATGGGCCTATGCGGGATTGGTAATAAACGTTATCGGGGCCGCGCTGTCGTGGGGGTTTGTCGGTGGGCCGGTATTCAATGTCGTTCTCCCTCTGATTTTTTTGGCGCTGATTTTGACTTCGTATTTTTTGTGGAAAAAAGGCCAGCCTTAATAATGATTAAATCATTCGCGTATGAAATGGTATAAAAAACAATTGGCAGAAATTCTAAAAAAGACCACGGCGCCCAAGCCGGCACGCACGGCCAAGAAAATCGCTGCAAAAGCCACAGCACCGGCCGCCGAAAAAACGCCGGCCACTCCCCGTACCACCAAACAAGCCTACGCCAAAGGAGTGAATTCCATGGCCCAGCGCAACAAAAATCGACCTAAAACGGATTTGTACTAGTATCTCAAAAGAGTGTCGCTTGACACTCTTTTTTATTAGCGCTACTGTTAACGGGTAATGATTTTTTGGCTCTAGATATGTTTTCACTGGCTGTTGCCATTGAAGACTGCCGGCAGTCAAAAAATCACTGCTCGACTAGGCGTCGCAAGACGCCCCGCCCCCTCGAAGCGGAAAATTCGAGCTCTCTATCTGTATGCCCAATTGTCGGGCGTTTTTTTATCTAGGAATCTGTGGCAGTTTTTGGTAGCGTACTTATTTTTTAAATTCCGCTTCTGTGGTCGAATTGAATTCCGAGTTTAGCCAGGCCCTTCATTTACTCGAAAATACACGTGATCATCTCTTTATCACGGGCCGTGCTGGTACCGGGAAATCCACCCTGTTATCATATTTCCGGGCGCATTCCGCCAAGAATGTGGTCGTGCTCGCTCCTACCGGTGTAGCGGCCGTGAATGTAAACGGGCAAACCATCCACTCGTTTTTTCATTTTAAACCTGATATTACGGTGCAAAAAGTAAAAAAGATGAAAGTGACGTTAGCCGCCAGCCAGATCTATGCCAAATTGGAAACAATAATTATCGATGAAATATCGATGGTGCGTTCAGACGTGCTCGATTGTGTCGATGCTTTTTTGCGGATGTATGGGCCTCAGATGGGGCGGCCTTTTGGCGGGGTCCAGATGGTGTTTATTGGCGATTTGTATCAGTTGCCGCCAGTCGTGGCTGAGAGTGATAAAACGTTGTTTACCCAGTATTACCGCAGCCCATATTTTTTTTCCGCCCAAGTATTTGCGCCGCCGCAACAATCATTATTGGCTGGCACTGATAATTTTCGCCTAAGGAAAATTGAGTTAAACAAAATCTATCGGCAAAATAATCAGGAGTTTATTCATTTGTTGAACAGTATTCGTGATAACACCGCTGGGGACTATGAATTTAACCGATTGAACGAGCGGCTGAGATCAAATTTTGACCCGTCACCCTCGGAATTTTATGTCTATCTCACGACCACGAACGCTATGGCGAATACGGTCAATGAACGTAAGTTAGAACAGTTATCGACCGACAATTATTTCTTTCGCGGCGTGATGCAAGGTAGTTGTGATGAAAAGCAATTGCCGACAGCGCTCGAATTACAAATAAAAATCGGAGCCCAAGTGATGATGCTGAATAATGATGCCGGCAAACGGTGGATCAACGGCACGATCGGCCAGGTGATCGGAGTCGAGGATAGCGGCCAAGGCGAGCCGCGAGCCATCGTAGTAAAATTTGAAAATGGAGCGACTGAGCATGTTACACCGTACCGCTGGAATATGTACCAGTTTAAATTGAATAAAAAATCACAACATATTGAATCCGAAGTTGTCGGCTCGTTCGACCAGTATCCGCTCAAATTGGCGTGGGCGGTCACTATACACAAAAGTCAGGGTAAAACATTCGAACGGGTCATATTGGATATTGGCAGTGGTACTTTCTCGCCCGGGCAGCTCTATGTCGCACTTAGTCGCGCCACTACCCATGAGGGAATTGTACTCAAACGCCCGTTGGCCAAGCGACATGTTTGGCATGACGCACGGGTGAAAGAATTTGAGGATTGCTTTAAAAATGAGTGACTTTTGAGTTAAGATCGATTCATTTTTATATTGACAAACAGGTTAAAATATGCTATAATTATTTCAGCAAACATATCTTCACGTAGAAATACCGTCGAGTTTCTGCCCTGTATATCTTTGCAGCTACTCATTTAACTCTACGTTTATGAAAGGTGTCATCAAAAGCCTTATCAGCGACAAAAACTTTGGTTTCATCACCCCAGAAGGTGGTGCCAAGGATGTATTCTTTCACGCTTCCGGCGTGGTTGGAGTCCAATTCATGGAATTACATGTTGGTGACATGGTCACCTTCGATGTCGAAGAATCTCCAAAAGGACCGCGCGCTACCAATGTAACTCGCGTCTAACGCTAACTACAAACCCCCGAGCGGGGGTTTGTTTGTTTTTAGGCAGTTTATTCATGTAACGATTGATCTATGCCGACTCTCAAAACAATTACCCAAACCGTGGCTTTCAAAGCGGCTCCCGAAGCTGTCTATGAAGCCCTCATGGATTCAGACCAGCATACCAGCTTTACCGAGTCTCCCGCGAAAATCAGCCCCAAAGTAGGTGGTACTATTTCGGCCTACGACGGGTACATTTCCGGCACAAATGTAAAATTAGTGCCCGGTAAGTTAATAGTCCAACGTTGGCAAGCCAACGATTGGCCAGGAAATCATTTTTCTACGCTTACTATTACGCTCAAAAAAGTCGGTACCAAAACCGAGCTAACTTTTATTCAGACCGGCATACCAGAAGAGTTTTATAAAGACATCGCTACGGGGTGGAGAGATTTTTATTGGAAAAAAATGAAACAGAAATTTAATTGGTAAATGTTTGTTCCCGTGGGCATGACCTTGTTTGATAGCGGCCTTATATAGGTCGTTTTAAATTGACACTTGAATTCGCTGGTTTTATACTGAGCCCTATCTAATCAATTATGCTTGTATGGAAAAAATAAAGTATCCTGAATTGTTTAACTCTTTTATGGGCCGCGAAGCCGAGCTGCGCCGGGTTATCCGATATTATAGTTATCAACCCATGTGGTATCGTTCGCACTTGTTTACACATTCCAAACGAGTGTTGTGGTTGTTTCAAGAAATATTGCCATTGGTAGAAACGGTATTTGGTGCCGAGTTTGATACGCACAAAGCACAACTGTTGGCCGTGGTGCATGATGACCCGGAAATCGTAATGGGGGATATCCAGGCTGGCCACAAACGAAAAATGAGCCCGGAACAATTAGCCGAAGTCGAACGATTGGAACAAGCATCCGTTCGTACCATGTCCGAGCGTTATCCCTATCTGGTAGCGGGTCACCGATATGGCGATTTACTTTTAGAATCTCAAGAGATCAAGACAATCGAGGCCAAGTTGCTAAAATTCGTTGATCGGTTTGATGCCTTTGGTGAAGCGTTGCATGAAATTCATGCGGGGAACCGAGTGTTTACTACTAATGTTATCGATCCGGAACTTGGTAAAATTGATTTGCCGACCGATTTTTATCAGCGCTATCTGCCGGAATTTCCGGAAAAAAATCCGGAATTTAAAACGTTATTTGCTTTGCCCAACCCGATGTTCCAGGTGGCGGCGAATTTTCCTATCGAAAAAACGGTTGCCGACGGACGCAAGCATTCCTTGGCTTCACTTGCAGAAAACTCCGGCTGTGCACCCTACGAATTATGGAAGAAAGTTATTCTTGCGAGCGGTGATGCCGAAGAAATAAACAATTTATATATCCCTACTGAAAGATAGTATCCGTATGATTTGGCAAGACATTTTTATCAGTGGAGTTAATATACTTTTTTCCCTGTCTCTTGTGCCTCAAGTGTACCATGGTTTTAAATGCCGCGTGGGGCCGATTAAATTTCAAACTTCAGTACCAACTGCTGCCGGGTTGTTCGCTGTGTCACCGGTATTTTTTAGTCTTAACCTGCACTTTACCGCACTGATGTCGTTTGTGGCTGGCGGGCTGTGGTTATTATTAGTGGTGCAACGAATACGGTACCACAAAAAATAGCGTTGTAACTTGTTTTTTGTCTAGGGCTAGCCTATAATAGCGTTAGGTTTTTTTTATTTTTTTATGTCAAATATAATCGAAGCGCTTTTTAAAACTCCGGCGAGAATACTCGATAAGGCAACAACAGCCCTGGTTGAAACAGAAAAAAAACTAATAAATAAACGCCCGTTCAAAATTGTTCAGGAATACGCCAATACCCTGGGTCCCGGCCTTACTACTGGAGCAGCCGACGACGATCCGTCGGGTATCACTACGTATTCGCAAGCTGGTGCCAAGTATGGATTCCAAATGTTATGGCTTACCCTCTTTACGTTCCCATTCATGTCGATTGTTCAAGAAATGTGCGCCAGAATCGGGCTCGTTACCGGGCGGGGATTAGCTGCCAACATTAGATTGCATTATTCTAAATCCGTTCTCTACACGGTTACCGCCCTCTTATTTGTGGGTAATACTTTAAATTTGGGAGCCGATTTAGGGGCAATGGCCGCAGCCACCAAATTATTGTTACCGCAGGTGCCCGTTAGTGTTTTTATTATTTTTTTTGCAACAGTTAGCTTGCTTCTTCAAATTTACACCACCTATGCGCGCTATGCGAAAATTCTTAAATATTTTACGCTGGCTTTGTTTTCGTATGTGCTCACGGCCTTTGCAGTAAAACTAAATTGGCCTGATGCGTTGCGCCACACTATTATCCCCTCGTTTTCGTTTTCGCGAGATCAATTGTTTTTATTATGTGCCTTTTTAGGCACCACGATTTCTCCGTATCTGTTTTTTTGGCAAACCGCCCAAGAAGTAGAAGAAGAAATTTTAAAAGGTCATACTACTATTGCTGCACGACGCGGAGCCTCGAGCCAGGAAATAAAACACATGCGCACCGATGTGTGGTCGGGGATGTTTTTTTCTAATTTAGTATCTTTTTTTATTATAGCTTCATGTGGCGCTACCTTATATGCACATGGAATTTTTGATATTAAAACAGCAGATCAAGCTGCCTTGGCCATTCGTCCGTTCGCTGGAGAATTAACGTATGTATTTTTTGCGGTAGGTATTATAGGCACTGGTTTATTGGCGCTGCCTGTTTTAGCTGGCTCCAGCGCGTACGCTATTGCCGAGAGTTTTGCCTGGCCACATGGCTTATATCGTAAATTGCGCCAGGCCTACGCCTTTTATGGAGTAATTATTGTATCGGTGGGTATCGGGTTGATCGAAAATTTTTTGCACATCGACCCCATCAAGGCCTTGCTTTATTCGGCGATGGTTAACGGTCTAATCGCGCCGATTATTTTATTTTTTATTATTAAGTTAAGCTCGAGGCACTCAGTAATGGGGGAGTGGAAAAATCATTCTTTGGTTAGTGTGGGTGGCTGGATAATAGCGATTTTTATGGCCATCGCTGGCCTGGCGACCATCATTAGTTTATTTTATTAATTATAATTATGAATAAAAATCTTGCTGTGCTTGCGATCATGATGCTACTGGGGTCGGGTTGCACCAGGCAACTGCCTTCGAAAACAAAACATACCGACAACGAACTACCAAATGCCGGTACAGCATGCAGTGCCGAGTATAATCCAGTCTGTGGACGCGCGTTGGTAAATTGCATAGCTGCTCCTTGTTACGACGTGCCTCAGACCTATTCTAATGCCTGTGTAGCTAATGCCGCCAAGGCCCATATGATTGTACCGGGCGAGTGCCCGACAGATTTGAGGTCAGACGATCCGTATGTGCTTGAGCCGTACAGTGCTCAGGTAGTCACGAGCCCCCTCAAAGTAAAAGCTCAAGCCCCTGGAACCTGGTTTTTCGAAGCATCTCTGCCGGTGGTGTTGCTTGATGAAAATAAAATAATTTTAGGCACGGGTGTAGGCACCGCCGAAGGCGATTGGATGACCACTGATTTTGTGCCATTTCACGCGGAAATAGCATTTAAACCAGGCGCCGCCACCAAGGGCTGGGTAGTGATTAAAAAATCTAATCCTTCGGGATTGCCACAAAACGAACGGTCGTTTGAAATTCCTGTACAATTTTAATTACACTAATGATAGTGCGAATGGCTTACGTGGTTTATATCGTGCGTTGTGCCGATGATACGCTCTATACGGGGTCTACCACCGATTTGGCCCGCCGGCTTGCCGAACATGCCGCCGGAAGGAAAGGCGCGAAATATACGCGTGCCCGCAGGCCCGTAACCTTGGTATATAGCGAAAGCCTGCCCACGTGGTCGGCAGCGCTTAAACGTGAAGCGCACTTAAAGTGCTTGAGCCGCACTCAAAAATTGCAATTAATTACAGCCGCGCAACGGTATGAATAATGTTAAGCCAGAGTTGATTTGGGACGTAGTCGTGATTGGGGGCGGAGCGGCCGGAATGATGGCTGCGGCGTGTGCCGGAGCGCGCGGTAGGAGCGTATTGTTGCTCGAAAAAAATCCGACGCTGGGTAAAAAATTATTAATTACGGGTGGTGGGCGTTGCAATGTGACAAATAATCAGCCGACCATTCATAGTTTAGCGGCCAAATATAAACAAGGCGGTAAATTTTTATTTTCTGCCCTCGCTCAATTTGGCGTAGCGGACACGCTTGAATTTTTTAATCGCCGGGGCGTAGCTACCAAAGAAGAAAACGATGGCCGCATGTTCCCGGTCTCTAATTCTGCCCGCTCAATTTGGCAGGCATTAATAAGCGGCATGGCGGAGAATCAGGTAACAGTCGAAACGGATGCGCCGGTGCAGGGGATCGCCTACAACGAAAAGCAAAAAATATTTTCTATCACTCTCAAGAATGGAAAAATAATCCAAACCCACTCATGTGTGGTGTCTACCGGTGGCTTGTCCCGCCCCGAAACCGGTTCAACCGGCGAAGGCTTTCGTTGGCTACAGAAATTAGGGCACACGATACATGATCAGGATGTGGCGCTGGTGCCTATCGCGCTCAAAGATGCCTGGGCCAAAAAAGTGGCTGGCCTAACCCTGAAGGATATTAAAATCACCATTTATCAAGCTAAAGAAAAAGTTACCAGTAAAAAAGGGAATATATTATTCACCCATGTTGGCCTCAGTGGCCCTTTAATTTTAAACGCCAGCAAAGAAATCGGCGAGCTGCTCGAATACGAGAGGGTTACACTCGCCCTTGATTTGTTTCCCGCCCTTGATTTTTCGGTGCTTAAACAGCAGTTGCAAACATTGTTAATAGACAACAGTAATCGTAAATTAAAAAATACTCTCAATCAATTGATTCCCTCGGCGTTAGTGTCGCCGCTCCTCGCGCTAGCGGGGATTGATGGCGACACGCCGAATCATAGCGTGCGGCACGATGATCGTATGGCGCTAGTACACTTGCTTAAAGGCGTGCCCTTAGAAGTTAAGAGTTTATTAGGCAAAGACAAGGCCGTTATCTCTTCGGGTGGGGTTGATTTGAGCGAGGTTAATTTTAAAACCATGGAGTCTATGAGAATTCCTCGCCTCTTTATTATCGGCGACATGCTTAATATCGATCGCCCTTCCGGAGGATATAGTTTGCAGCTCTGTTGGACTACCGGGTATGTGGCCGGGAATAATGTGTAGCAGAGCACTTATTGATTAATTATTTTGAGCTATGTTAGAAAGATATTTCGAGTATCACTCGGGAATGGATCGTGAATCGCAGCCGACGCGAGTTTTGTTTTTTGGCGAAGCATCTGCAGCGCATGTAGAAAAAAGCGTCGCCGAAGACCTAAAAAAGAAAGGCTTGTCTATTCATGATATGGGTCCGGCACCCTCCTTGGATACCGAGGGTACTTTGGAACAAAGGAGGGCGAAGTTAAGAGAACGCTTTGTTATGATCCAAGAACCGCAAACTCGCTGTGTTGTTTTTCAGGATTTTTCTCCGCAAACTCTTATGGAAATAGCAGTGGCGGTAGCGGCTCAAAAACCGTTTTATTTTTTGGGCTGCGTTCCCCAAGCCGGGGAATGTGGTTTTGAGGAAGTCGATTGTTTGCGCCCGCGGATTATTGGAGATTCTAAAGAGGAGTTAATCGGATGCATAGACCATCCGGATCTATCGTATCACGTTGATCTTGCCGATATAGTCATGCCCGAGCCGGCAAGTGTTGCGTTATTTTGCAGCATGAAGTTCCGTGATAAAGCCCAAGAGATGCAATGCGAATTGAGGGAAAGAGGTATAGCTTCATATATCCCTGCCGAAGAAAATCACGACATAGCCGCTCTTTCGGCGCAAAAGTTTGCTGATTTTAAATCGAAAGTAATGCAGGCATATTTTGCCAAAATCAGACATCCTCATACAACCTCTACTCTAGCCTTAAATTACCCTAAACATGGCAAATCTGATTATATTGGGCCTAATACTCTGATGGAGATGGCTGTTGCAACCGCGGCCCGCAAAAAAAATAATGTTTTATTTACGCTTCCATCGGTTGACTCTCCAGTCTATGATGCTGTGTCACTACTAGATCCGACAGCGCTGAAAGGGGATGTTGAGAATTTTAAAGTCTAAAAAACCTATGCTTAAAAAAAGTATTTATTCTATCTTGCGAGCAATTTCACTAGGCATAGCCGCAAGCAGCTTGCCGTTAGGATTTTATTATTTTTTTAATTATGGCCCCGGAGTGTTCGGCCCCGCTCTTTTCACAATCAGCGCTTTTACCATTTGCCTAGTGTGGGTCATGATCTTTGTCGTGGCTCTGCAAGAAACGTATCCCACTACGCTCCTCGGCGGAGTGTTTGCTGCTGGTGGCGCCATTGTGCAATTGGTTTATTTTATAATCACCCATCCCCATGAGTGGCTATTTTCTTTTTACACCTCTCTTTTAATTTCATTTGCAGTCCTTATTGTAAGCGGTTTGGTGTTGTGGTTGTATACTATTCCGAAGCACACCACCTCTATAAATCGCGTGCCCTGGTGGGGAAATGTTCTCGCTATCGGTGTGTTGGCGCTTGGCAGTTATCTAACAGCGCTATTTGCTCGGCCATTTTTTTATGAATTACGCACGGTTGGTTCTTCGGTTCAACAACTGATCACTCTTGTTATTTTTGTGTTGGCGATCGGGAATGCCGCGTGGCCATTTTTAAAAATGTTAATTTTTGAAAATGCTTCAGATCGCTACACCACTCGCCCTGTCGTTTCCGAGGGTTGGCGCTTGGCCGCAGTTATTATCGCGCTGTTAGCTATAGTCGTCACTCTTTTTATGAAATTAATAAAGTTTCCTGTCTAGGGTGTACACACCCAGATCTGAACATGCGCATAAATAAAAACATCCCGTTTAAATCGGGATGTTTTTTGAGTGAATACATTATTTACCGGGAAGTCACTTGCAAGAAAGTCGCCAGAATCGTGCCGTTTTCTTGAACTTTGGCTCCAATCGACAACTTGTCGTTAGCCAGTAAACTAGCTACCGTAATTTTATTCCAGCTCTTATCATAGAGCGTGGTAGCGGCGTCTACCGTAACACTAACATTCTGTTTGTTCATGAATTCACGCCAATTGAGTGGCATATTTTTGGCCCCTGTCTTAATCGCTCCGGCATTTAACTGAAGAGTGGTAGGAAGTGTAGAAGAAGGAGTGCTCAGCAATTTGCCGTTTAAGGTTACGGTGAAAGGAAACGTAGTCTGGCCTTTGACCGTAATTTTTTTAGCCGTCCAGATGGAGGTGCGAGTATTCAGGACTCCTTTTACCGACACTTGTTGTCCAATTTGTAAATTGCTGAATGTGCCAGAGGCGTTATTAGCAAGGGTAATAGCAGTGGTCGGAATAATTTTTACGATATTTTGATTGGTCCAATTCAATGTTACGGTTTGATTTGCGCTGTCGATGGCGCTAACTATACCATTTTTATTTTGTTCACGGATAGATTCGTTGCGAATCCAGGAAGCCGACAAAGCAGTGCTAGACGAGAAAGTGCCTTTGACAATTATTTCATCCCCGACATTAAATTCCGATAAGGCGCTGACGCCATCAAATTTACGTACTAATTTGGTGTCGTTGGCTACCGCTACAGTAATTAGTGTACCGTTGGCTGGTTTAATTACACCGTTAGTTTCTAGTGTTGTAGAAGAATTGCTGATTACAGTGAACGTAAATGAAGTTGGAGTTGAGGTACTGGGCAAAGTTGTAATAGTGCCGCGCAAGCCCGCAGATACCGGGCGCTTCATTTCTTTTTTTAATTCTTTAGTTTTTTCAATTAAATTTTCGCGCATTTCTTTAACCTCTTCACGAAACTCTTTTTTAAGTTCTACTTTTGCTTTAAGCATGTCTGTTTGGGCGAAGCTTGGCGCGACTAGCCCTAAAGAGGTTACCAAGCTAAGTAATACTAACAGTGACGAATTGGCACGTTTCATAGTGTAGATTAGTTAATAATTAAATTTTGAATAAGTGAGTGCGCTCTCTAATGACCTATTATACCCAGCAATAATGAAAAAGTTACGCGCTCTGGAGACCCCTGTGGACAAATGGTTGACTATGACGTAACGTAATAGTTTAGACTATTTCTATGCCCCATACTATCCATCAATTAGCCACCCTGTCCGGGGTCAGTGTGCGCACACTGCACTACTACGATGAAATCGGTTTACTCGTACCGGTACGTCAATCGGACAATGGTTACCGAGTGTATACAGAGGCCGAAGCCGTGCAACTGCAGCAGATTTTATTTTTTCGCGAACTTGATTTTTCGCTTGAAGATATTAAACGGATTATCACTAGTCCGGAGTATACTATTATTGAGGCGCTAAAAGCGCAGAAAAAAATGCTGCGGTTAAAGCAAGCCCGGCTGGAAAAATTAATACAAACTGTTACTCATACTATTACTTCTATGACTAAACAACAATCAATCAAAGACGAAGCATTATATAATGCATTTGACGATACTGATGTTAAACAGTATCAGGCGGAAGTGAAACAGCGCTGGGGCACAACCGATGCTTATCGGCAAAGCCAGCAGAAAGTCAGTAAGATGACCAAACAAGAAATGGCCAAGCTTAAAGCCGATGGTAAAATTTTTACCGAAACTATCGCCCGAGCGATGGACAAAGGAATAGCTCATCCGGAAGTACAAGCGCTGATCGCGAAACATTATGAAGGCATTAACTTTTTTTATACGTGTGATTTAACTATGTATAAAAATTTGGCAGCCATGTATGTTAATGATCCGCGTTTCAAAGCATATTACGAAAAATTCAGAATCGGACTCGCCCAATTTATGTTTGATGCGATAGAGTGGTTTGTAGACCATCCGGCGGTAAAAATGAAATAAAATAGCCCTTAACTTAGCACCCTTCCGCGCATAGCGGAAGGGTTTTTTAATAGGTTAACATACGCGTGTAAGAGTTAGCCAAGTCATCCGTCATTGAAAGTAAGCAAATAGTGAAAGCAACTTTTTTCATTCAGGTACTAGTTTCTTTGATAAAAAAGGATATATTTCTTCAGCTGGGAACAGTGTATAAGGTAAGAAGAAAACGTGCGACAAGGTGGCTTCTCTCGGTGAGGGGACAACGAGGCTGACTACCTTAAGCGACTAAGTATTCTTCTTATACATTATTCCCAACCTGAAGAAGGCCGCCTCCTCCGGCCTTTTTTGGTTGGATTAACTCATTAATTTAATTCTTAAGCAAAACTATATGGGCATCATTTTATGGATCATTTTTGGTGGCTTAGTGGGTTGGGTCGCTTCGATGATTATGAAAACCAATGCGTCGCAAGGCTCCCTATTCGATATTATTGTTGGGATTATCGGGGCGGTGATTGGTGGCTGGATTATGAGTATGATTGGTAAATACGGCGTTACCGGCTTTAATATCTATAGTTTTTTGGTCGCATTGCTGGGCGCTATTATCTTTATCGGTTTGCTGCGGGCGATTCGCACCTAACGTACCTGCAATGTACCCCTTTGTCAGAGTGTGCAACTGTTAATTTTGGTCGATGACCGCTGCTCATGATGATAAAGGAATGCTTACTTATGTAACTAATACCTATATGACTCACGCTACTACCCAAGGAACTCAGAATTCTCCTAATTCTAAACCATCTCCAGTTACTAATACGGGCCATCAGTATCGTGCTGTTGATGGGCGTAATGACGGAGACTCTCAAACGGGCGGCTCTCAAACCGGCGGCACGACTCGTGGCACCGAGGATACTCGTCAAACCGATAAGTCGGGAAACATGTAAGAAGCTTAGCTAAAAGAACAATTCAAACGGGCACTAGAATGTATGGATTACAAATGAAAACTGGCTGCAGACACGCAGCCAGTTTTTTGTTTTTCTAGTAATGTTAAGTAAACTTGACATCAGTTTTAGGTGTGCTATACTGAGTATGTTTTTAATATTCATTATATGGATAACAATACTATACAGACCGCCACCTTTGGGGCTGGGTGCTTCTGGGGGGTCGAAGAAACCTTTCGTCAATTAACCGGAGTGACCGCTACCGCCGTAGGGTACGAAGGCGGCAGTAAACAGAACCCCACCTATCAAGATGTATGTACCGATGCTACCGGCCACGCCGAAGTGGTGCAAGTACAATTTGATCCGTCAAAAATTTCTTACGAGCAGCTTCTGCAAATATTTTGGGATAATCATAATCCCACCACGCTTAATCGTCAGGGCCCGGATGTAGGAACACAGTATCGCTCGGTAGTTTTTTTCCATACGCCCGAGCAACAGATGGCGGCAGAAAAATCAAAGACAGACTTAGAACAATCGGGGAAATGGAAACAACCCGTAGTTACCCAAATTGTACCGGCTCAAACATTTTTCGCGGCCGAAGAATACCATCAACAATATTTGGCCAAGCGGGGTTTAAGCAATTGTCATATTTAATATATTATTAATTCATTTTTATATGAATAAAGTAATTTCGTTGTCGATGGTGGCTTTTTTTCTTGTCTTAGTAGGAGCAGGTTGCAACCAACCCAAGACTACTGATGTCATGGCTCCCACTGATCAAGCCATGAATGGGGGCGAAGAAAATTTAATTATGAAAGATGAACCTTCTCCACATGGTGATCGTGTTATGGGCAAAGAAGGGGATATAGTAGAAGAGCCGGCAATGGTCGAAAAAGATTCAGGTGCTATGAAAAATGATTCGGCCATGATGGAGAAAAAACCAATGGAAAAAAGCGGCGCTATGATGGTCAAAGCCGGTAGCTACGAAGACTACTCGGTAGATAAAGTATCCCGGGCAGCTACAGGAAAAGTTGTTTTATTCTTTAAAGCTGGTTGGTGTGGTACCTGTGCGGGAGTAGACAAAGACATTGTTTCTAATCTTGGCACCATTCCCGCTAACACCAGTATTCTTAAAATTGATTACGATACCGCGGCGGAACTTAAGAAAAAATACGGTGTTACCTATCAACATACTTTTGTCCAGGTGGATGCCGAGGGCAAGATGCTGGCCAAATGGAGCGGCAGCGCCACTTTGTCTGAACTGCTAAAGCAAATAAAATAATTGGAATATGATTTTGTTCTTGGTGTCTTTTGTTGCCGGAATTCTTACGGTATTAGCTCCTTGTGTGTTGCCGCTGTTGCCGGTGATTATCGGCGGCTCGGCCAGTGGTCCGCATAAACGTAACCCGTACGTAATTACCGCTTCGCTCGCCATCGCAATCGTGTTGTTTACGTTGCTCCTAAAATTCAGCACGGCTTTTATCAATATACCACCTGCTGTCTGGAGCACTATTTCCGGCGTAGTGCTCATCGCCTTTGGTATCACGTCTGTGTTTCCTGGCCTATGGGAAAGATTGAATAATGCGCTGGGCTTAAGTGCCAGGTCCGATGCGATGCTCAACCAATCGGCCAAGAAAAACAGCTGGTGGGGTGATATATTGATTGGTTTGTCGCTCGGGCCGGTGTTTTCTAGTTGTTCGCCCACGTATTTTTTAATCCTGGCCACGGTCTTGCCGCAAAGTTTCGCCCAAGGATTACTGGATTTAATTGCTTATGCGCTCGGCCTGTCACTCGTATTGTTATTGATTAGCCTCTTGGGTCAGCGTTTTGTCAAAGGCGCTAAATGGGCCGCCAATCCGAACGGGTATTTTAAGCGGGGCTTGGGGCTGTTGTTTGTGTTGGTCGGAGTATTTATCATTTCCGGGCTCGATAAGCAGGTACAAACGTATCTAGTAGAAAAAGAAATTTTTAGTAGCACGAGTCTGGAGCAGGCGCTCCTACAAAAAGTTACGCCAAAATCACCCACTGATACCGGCACTGTGCCTACCACGAACGAAATGAATAATAATGAACCAGCTACTATGTCTACTGATTCTTTTCCCCGGTATCGTGAAATCACCAAGCCCGCCGGATACGTTAACAGCGAGCCCTTTACGATCGGTCAATTCGTCGGCAAAAAAGTGATCTTGGTCGATTTCATGACGTATAGCTGCATTAATTGTATTCGGACGTTTCCGTACCTCAATGCCTGGCATGATAAGTATAAAGATCAGGGGCTAGAAATAGTCGGTGTCCATACGCCGGAATTCGCCTTCGAACATAAATTAGAAAATGTTGAAAAAGCTTTGGCTGGGTTTGGCATCAAATTCCCGGTCGTGCTCGACAATGACTATGGCACGTGGAGTGCGTATGGAAATAGTTACTGGCCGCGCAAATATCTAATCGATATCGATGGCCGGATCGTGTATGATCACATCGGCGAAGGCAAATATGATGAAACCGAACGAAAAATTCAGGAATTATTACAACAAAAAATGCTGCGTGATAAAACAGGCTCGGCCGTTGTGCCAGGGGATATCGTAAATCCAGCCGGAGTTGATACGAGTATCAAAAGCATTAGCCCCGAAG
>CAZPCV010000013.1:10583-28636 GCA_964585245.1 uncultured Gammaproteobacteria bacterium | reverse complement strand
AAGGTTATACGTATATGTCTAAACTTATTCCCATTATCGGATTAGAAATTCACGTTGAATTAAATACTAACAGCAAAATGTTTTGCTCGTGCGCCAATAGCCCATTTATTGAAACGCCCAACCTGAATATTTGTGAAATCTGCCTGGCACACCCCGGCACCTTGCCAGTGCCCAACCGCGAAGCTGTAATTTCTACTGTAAAAATCGCCCGTGCGTTGAACTGTACCGTCGCTACCGATAGCAAATTTGATCGTAAACATTATTTTTATCCTGATCTCCCCAAAGGATACCAAATTTCCCAATACGACCAGCCGATTGGCGAACATGGTTTTATTGAATTGACGCATCTATCAAAAAATCACCGCCCCGTAGCTAAAATTGGCATCACTCGCGTACACCTGGAAGAAGATACGGCCAAACTTACTCACGCGGCCGATGGCAGCACACTGGTGGATTTTAATCGCGCCGGCGTACCGCTCGTAGAAATAGTATCTGAGCCGGATATCGAAAGCGGAGCTGAGGCAAAGCTGTATTGCCAGGAATTACAGCTTATTTTTCAATCCCTTAAAGTAAGCGGAGCCGAAATGGAAAAAGGACAAATGCGTTGTGAAGTAAATATTTCCTTGCAAGAAGAAGGAACGTGGAAAAAAGAAAATGGCGCGATTTCGCCGTTGAATGGAAAAAAATTAAACGCGAAAGTCGAAGTCAAAAACATCAACTCGTTCAAAGCCGTGGAGAAAGCAATTGAATTTGAAATTAAACGCCAAAGCGACCTGATCGCCAAAGGTGAAAGCTGGATACCCGAAACGCGCGGCTGGGATGAAAATAAAAACATAACTACTCGCCAACGCAGCAAAGAATCGGCGGCTGATTACCGCTATTTCCCGGAACCGGATATTCCGCCTTTTAACCCGGCAGAACTCACGCACCAAATTTCATTGCCCGAACTACCCCAAGCCAAACGTCTACGCTTTCACGAAGAATTCGGTTTTTCGTTGGCAGACAGTTACCTGTTAACCAGCAATCACTACTGGGCCAACTACACCGAGGAAGTGGTTAGCGAATTGCAAGAGTGGTTACATTGCTTGCCCGAAAGCAAAGACCTCACGCCAGCCATTTTATCTAGTAAAAAACAAGCGGTAGCCAAATTGGCCGGCGGCTGGCTAACGAGCAAACTGACCGGGCTCATGGCCGAGCGTTCTATCGATATTCGCATCCTACGGGTAAAACCAGAAAATTTTGCCGAACTGATCGCACTTATCTTTACCAACCGAGTGAATTCCACCAATGCCCTCAAAATTTTGATTGAGATGATCGACTCCGGCGTGAATTTAGACCCTACGCATATTATGGAAAACAAAGGTTACGGACAAGTGAATGATGAAAATAAAATTACGGCTGTGGTAGAAGAAGTGATTAAAAATTACCCCAAACAAGTAGCCGAATTCAAAGCCGGCAAAGAACCAATTATTAAATTCTTACTGGGCATGGCCATGAAAGCCACCGAAGGCAGTGCCGATCCGATAGTGACGGAGAAAATGTTGCGAGAAAAATTACTTTCTTGATTTTGTCTCTATTTACCTCTATGGATCGAGGTGGAACGAAAATTGACCCTACATACGGTGAAGATTTTTCTGAGTCGTCGTATTTTTTTGATTCAAAAGACGATAAACAATCCATGCAAAAAACTGCTGATACGTTAATATTAAAAATGTATCGAGAAGGAAAAGAAGGATTTAGGAATTTTTCAGCAGCGGAACAAAAACAGTGTTTGTTATTTATTTTGGAAAAAAGACAATTACCGCCTTACAAAGAAAATGGGGACGGCGAAGAATCATATCCTTATTTTGATTTTAACACTCTTTTTCGCATTTCGAAAATTCCACCCGGCGAGCTTGGAAATTTAATGTTAGAAACTCAACGGCTTGAACTTTTGTCTTATATAAGTGACCTATTGCCAGACGAATTTTTTACAGACGATGTTGTGGAGCAGATGTGTTGCTGGAAGGCCTGTACCGTGGTAATGGATAATCTATCTAGAATAAAATATGACAGAAAAAAAATCGGCACCCTATTATTTAATAATGACTGTCCTAATTTAGTACTTGAAAATATTGACAAATTTCCCGATTTGGATAAGAAAAAAATGCTTTCAACATTGATAGAAAGAGCAAAAATTTTTAGAGAAGAATTTAACCAAGCAAATATACCTTCAGAGGAAGACGATAATTATAGCTATGACAATAGCGATTATAATGAAGAAACGCCTAATACTTACTGGACAACACTTTCAGAAAATTTGAATTTTTTTTCTGCAATTTTAGATATAAACGTAGCACGACAAATAATTAATACGGTAGAGAACGGGGTGTTGATTGTATGTCAAAACCGAAAACTTTTTAAAAACGTAACCCACAAGGACATAGCTCATCTAGCTATCTCGGCCGGGCTGAATTTAGATGTTATTCTTTATTTATATGAAGAAGACATATTTAAATCTTTAGAAATTCCACTTGCTTTAATGATCGACTCGCCAACTTGTATCGCGGTGTTAGAAAAAATTAAATCCGGCCCACTTCTAAAAGAGAAAGAAACGTCCAACAAGATTTTTAATAAAATTATAGACTTGGGAATTTTTACAGACGTGTATAATTATTTTTCAAATAGTCAAAGCCGCAGCATATCAAATCTATTTACTATATTTACTAATCTTAGTTTAGAAACTGCCAAAAAAACATACTCTTTATTTTTCGAAACCACATTCGATGAAGGTCTGTCTATCGCAAAAATTCTCACTTACCATTTAGGCAGTTTTTCTAATTTGGATGAAGAGTTTTTTTTAACACTTGCTACTAATCAAGCCAATAAATCTGCTGGTTTAGCGCGCTCGTTAGGTGCATTTAGTAACTTGAGCCAAAAAACATTTCAATCACTGTATACCGAAAAAAACGTCGACCAAATACGTCACATTTTTTTGGGATTAAGGGCCTTCCGAGGTTTAGATAAAAATGCATTTGATTCTTTGCTGAATTATTGCGTCGATCCGAAATCATTCTATAGCCATGATAATTTCGAAGCACTCTCCGATAATTTAGCTAGCTTTACAGATCTAAACACAGACTCATTAATGAGCTTGGCTACGGCGTATCCATTATCTCTTACTAGGGCACTTTTACAACTTCCTCGGATCGTAGATTTGCAGTTAGAAGAGAAATTTTTACGTTTTGTCATAACAAATGAAATGTCCGTTCTTTATATCTATCGTTTTGTCGATAAAATTACGAATATTACAGAAGAAACGGCACAACTACTTTATGAGAAATTTTTTAAATATCTCACTGACGATATTTTAAAACAAACTATAAACACAATGAAGGATAAAACAGGAATTCCTCCTAGGAACGAGATGTTGAAGAAAAGAGCTGTAGAATTTGTTGAGAAAGGCTGGATGGGTGATGCAGAGATCGCTCTATCATATATAGACAATGCAGACACTGTAAAAAATGTTAGGGAAAAAATTTCTCTTGTCAAAAAATACAAGAAAGCTTTGCAACTGCGTGACGAAGCTGAATATAGATATTTTTCTATAATTTCTTCGAAAACCGAAAACCTTGCCAGCGAGCCTACTCCTGAATTTATTTCGCAGTGGCGCACCCAATTCTTTTTAGAGGCGCACGGTCAGCCGGGCCAGGATACTGCCAAAGTCATACGAAACGGCTACACATGTCTACTCGAAAATATGGACAACGGCGTGAATAAGCTGGATTTAATTTGGGCATACTTAGGCCAACGTAACCGCCATGACTTACTACAACATGTTCCAAATTTCATTGGGGTTTTGAACAAACTAGAACAAACCGACGGAAAAAGTAGAAAAAAAATTTTTACTCGTTTAGTAAAAATTGCCGGCCAAGGAACCGGACTTTCTAGCACCATATTAAAAGAAATTATGGGGGTGATGACAGCAGATGTCTGGCTCAAACTGGAGCAAGAATCGGCTTACCACGACGAGCAACCACCACTCTCTGATATCGAAAATCTAAATCTACAAAAAATTCGCAATGAAATAAGGCTGCAACTAACCCCAGAAATTAAGCAACAAATAGAAAATCTGCCAGCTGAAAAAGAAAAGCTCCGCCGGTTTGCATCCGAACTTTTAAAACACCCTACCATAGATACTTCTGCCATAATGCATTTTGTTTCTGATCCAACTGCTTTTTTCCAAAGCCGAACTGGGGCAGGCGAAGATGGTGAGCTAGTCCGTTCGCTTCTTACGGCATTGGAACCTGGCAATATGCCTGGTTGCAACGAAGAAATGATTCGTGATGCAATTGTGGAAGGCAGTTACGATCGGCTGAATGCTTTTCCACCAGTGATAGTTGAATGGTTTGAAGACGAACAACTAGAACGCGCTTTAACCGGCATACACGATTTAGTTGCCGCCTACGACCATGATTTAGATGCTGTTGGTGTATTTTTGGAAGAAGTAATGCAAAAATTAAGCGTAATTAAAACCGAGCCAAAAAATACTTTTAACGATCTTTTTCAAAATTTCCGCTGCGAATCTTTTTGTTCATATCTGGAAAAAGATGCGGAAACCACTCAAAAATTTTGGGCTCATTTTATAAAATCAAAAAATTCTATTATCGAAAAGGCCTGCGAGTTTGCAACCAAACGAGCTTTAGCGGAAAGGTCTGCCCAAAAGAAAAAATATGAAAAAGGTGTAGCCGACGCTATAGAAAAAAAGTCTCGTGAACAGGATCCAACTAAAATGTTACACCTAGATTCTACCATTAAAAACATCGAGAATGATTTGGCGTTGGTTGAGAAAAAAATTAGTGAAATAGTGGCACATTTACAAATGCAGAAGGATGATATCATGAAGCTTGCGAATACGGCGACGGAAGAAATTGACACAAGTCTTTTAAAAGATTTTTGGCGAGAAATTTTTGCGACCGGATGGTTAAAATCTATGCGGCTTGATCAGATGGTTTCTAGAATAACTCAAGAAATAATTGAATCGGAACAGAGTATTTTTTCGCAACATGCTATTTCGATGGGCGGCGACAAACTAAAAAAAACAGTTAGCGATTGGGCAAACACAATAAAAAATACTGCGACAGTTAAATGGTACAGAGCCGAGGTTTACAAGCCAAGCGATCCGGCTTCGGTTACTCCAGGATCTACCACCTCGTCGTGCGATGCTTTTGGACACGGAAAAAAGGCCCATTTTATGATTACGCCGGGCACCGCACAGTTTACTCTTTCAGAACATAGGGGTTCCAGACCGTTAACTTGGGATACAGGGGATATAATAGAGCAATCCATTCTCACCGACAGCAGACAACTTTTTGACTCCAGCAAACAACGGTCAGATTTTTTTAAAAAAATTCTTTCTCAAGATGGAAAAATTGGCAAAACTATTGAGCAAATTTTTCCCGGAATGTCACCACAAGAATTTTTAGTAAGATACGCAAATTCCGCCAAAGAAATAACTTTAGATAGCGCAGAAGTGCCAGCGAATTTCAAAGAAACACACTCGCCAGAAGACATATACTACCTGCTAAAAAAAGTATTTTTAGAACTGGCTCAAAGAGACCCTGCCTACGCCTCCAACGTTACGGTTGGACGACAATATAGCTATTTAAATAGCGAAAAATTGCCCAAAGGGAAAAATACCGGTATATGGTCTACCCCTTTAGCGTATTCCGATAATCTTCCAAGTTTGTTTGAAACAGACGGCAACTCTACCGAGCAAGATTATGTTATTGTCCTTATCGATACTGTCCACTCGGTAAAAAAAGAAACTGCTGGGATCAGAGCCGCACAACCAACCGATTCATTCGCAATCGCACTCATGGAAGACATAGCCTTTTCACGATCTAACGGCACACAACATATTACCGGATGGATATCAATCGCACAACAACTGTACGCAGCCTGCATACAAGCCGAACATTACCACCACAACCCCCTAGCTTTTTTAAGCGTAGGCGAACAAGCGGGTCAAATGACCTACGATGGTTATTTAATCGCCCACCACAGCGGAGAAAATGAGATATATATTACAGATACGGCCACTACCGGAACTGGCAAAGGGGTTGGCCAAAAACTTTTGCTAAGCTTATTAAACTCTGTCGCAACAGACCCTAGTATCAATGGCCGAACAATAACTATGGACTGTCGCGGAGCTACCTCCGCTAAACTAATTGCCAAACCAGCCAACAGAATCGCTCTTGAGAACCTTGAGTTTACTGATAAAAATGGCCAAAAAATTAAATACAAAGTTGAAGGGCCAGAATTTGAAACAATAAATGGCGATGAGCTTTTTCCGTTTCGATTTGTACCACATAGTAATTAGTTTTAAAAATTATTACGGGAAAAATTACAGTAACTAAGACCGGCTTTACAATCTATTTACTTTGTCAATCAGCTATTACACAAATAGCTGATTTTATTGACAGTTGAGCCAAAAAATGGTTTACTCTTCTGTTCTTCGTTACACAAAAATTAGAAAAAGAGGAAACGTAATGACGGAACAAAAACCACAACTGCGGTGGCCAGCTGTGGCTATCGTAGGATACGTTCTGCTCTCCACTGTCTTTTGGCTGGCGGGCAAAAGCCTGCTGGCCATGGCCTTGGCACAAGCTGTCGGCGGAATGCTCTGCCTGCGGCACGCCGCGGGCGCCCAGTCTACCCCCCTGACTTGGCGGCGGGTCGGCGCTGTCGGCCTGGGGGGGATGGCTGTCGTGCTTGTTGCCACCAGTATTCCCCGGGCGTACGCCGCCCTGTCCCCAGACCTTGGGGCGGGGCTCGTATATGACGGGTTAGTACTGCTCTCGCCCTTCTTTTTTTGGGCCATGCCAAAAAAATTGGGGAGCGGAATCGGCCAACGCGTCTCGATGTTCGACATCAGCATGACCCTCCTCATGACCGGCCTGGTTGTGTGGAGGGCGGTCTCACACTGGCGCACCGGGCTACCACTTTCAGGGTTCTGGTTTATTGGAATAGCTATTGGTGGCTACCTGCTGATAAACCTTAGTATCAAGCTCCTCCCCGGCGATAGCCGCGCCCACGCGGGGATTAATTTCCTCGCAGCGGCTCTGCTTGCAACCTGGGGGGCTGCAAGCCAGCCCTTTCCCGATTTGGCGCTGCTAATGCTGGGTGGCATCGGCGGAGGTATCGCCTCGCGGACTATCACCCGCGGGCTCTCTACCGCTTATATGCAATTCACTGATCCGGCGCTGGTGATCGGATTAGTGTATGACGGTTTCATTACTGTCGGACCGCTAATCCTGCAGCTGCTGGCAGGCAAACCTTTGCTGATTAGCGACCTGCTCATCAGCGCCGGATGCCTAGCTATCACGCTCGTGCGATACCAGTACCACGAGCGTCAGCGCAGGGCGCGCCTCTCCATTCCAACCCCCTAGGCCTCGTCCACCTAGCCTCGCGCCAACGGACTCTCTCTTTCTGCCGAAAACAACTTTTTCTGCAGACAAAGAACAAAAAGTCCTTAAATAATAAGGATTTTTTGTTTTCTTGTTCATTATCCACACTCACTCTTGAAGCCTGCCGCCTGCCTTGGTATACTGCTACAGATATCTTATGTTGAAACTCACTTCCCACAATCTAGCCCTTTTGTACACATAATTACGGCCACCCGCACAGGGGTGGCTATTTTTTTGATCATGTTCCCCTCTTACCTTACACTCAAAAACGGTGCCCGCTTTACCGGTCTTTCCCCTCTCTGGCAAAACCATCAGGAATTTACCGGGGAGGTCGTCTTCACGACCGGCATGACTGGCTATGTAGAATCACTCACCGATCCTTCGTACAAAGGACAAATTCTGGTCTTTACCTCGCCTCTGATCGGTAATTATGGCGTTCCTGATCCAACTACCTGGGAATCGGAGAAAATTCATGCGTCCGGCGTGATAGTTAGCGAAAGCTGCGCCAACTGGAGTCATACCAACAGTACTACATCGCTGGCAAAATGGCTGGAAGAGCAACACGTACCTCTTATGACCGAGGTGGATACGCGCGCCCTGACCCAAGAATTACGCGGAGCGGGATCAATGATGGGAATTATAAGTGGTAAAAAAGCTAGCCGCCCGCTACCCACCGCTCTGAACAAAAATGTGGTTGGCGAAGTTACTATTTCCGCACCTAGGCTCTATGGCCACGGTAAAAAAACTATTATTGCCGTTGATTGCGGCATGAAAGAAAACATTATCCGTTGCCTGACTCGCTTCCCGCTTACCGTCAAACGCGTTCCCTACGATTACGATTACACGAAAGAAGATTTTGACGGTGTTTTTATTTCTAACGGGCCGGGCGATCCGGAAAAATGCACGGCAACCATTGCGATTTTGAAACAAGCTTTTAAAAGTAAAAAACCGATTTTTGGTATTTGCCTGGGTTCACAGTTGATGGCACTTGCCGCCGGAGCAAAAACGTATAAATTGCGGTTCGGGCACCGGGGCCACAACCAGCCGTGTTTGAATGAAACCACGGGACAGGCCGTTATTACTAGCCAAAATCACGGATATGCCGTTGATGAAAAAACGTTACCCAAAGAGTGGTATGTAAACTTTAAAAATTTGAATGATGGCTCGGTCGAAGGTGTCGCTCATAAAAAATTACCGTTTTTTTCGGTACAATTTCACCCCGAAGCTGCGCCGGGGCCGACAGATACCAGAGATTTATTTCAAAAATTCTTTGATTTACTCTAATTCAATCACTAACAAGATACCACTTTAACCGTTATTAATTGAAACATTGTTAACCTGTTATAGTATTTTGAGTGTGAAAAAATCTACTATCAAAAAAGTTATTGTTCTGGGTTCTGGCGGCCTGCGTATCGGCCAAGCCGGTGAATTTGATTATGCCGGTTCGCAAGCATTAAAAGCTCTGAAACAAGAAGGGGCTAAAACCGTGCTGGTAAATCCTAATATCGCGACCGTGCAAACTGACCCTGGTCTTGCTGATCAAGTGTATCTGCAGCCCTTAAATATTCAGACGGTAACGGAAATTATTAAAAAGGAGCGGCCGGACGGAATTCTGCTGGCTTTTGGCGGCCAGACGGCACTTAACCTAGGGCTCTCGCTTGATGCCGCGGGCGTGCTTGAAAAATACGGCGTGGCCGTACTGGGTACACCGGTTGCTTCCATTCGACTCACCGAAGATCGGGACTTATTTAAGCAAGCACTCCTGTCGATTGACGTAAAAACTCCGCTCAGCTACGCCGTCACCACCACAGAGGACGCTCTTGCCGCGGCCGAGAAAATCGGCTACCCGATCATGTTGCGCTCCGGATTTTCACTCGGCGGATTAGGGTCAGGTAAAATTGCAACAGCCGAAGAATTACGCGAACGTGCCACCGCCGTACTCCATAACGCGCCACAAATTTTGATCGAAGAATATTTATCGGGCTGGAAAGAAATTGAATACGAAGTCGTGCGTGACAGCAACGACACCACGCTCACGATCTGTAACATGGAAAATTTCGACCCCATGGGCATTCATACGGGCGAAAGTATCGTGGTCGCACCTTCGCAAACCCTTACCAACCAAGAATTTCACCTCTTGCGCGAAGTTACGATTCGAGTGGCGCGAAAAATGGGAATTGTAGGTGAAGGCAACGTGCAGTTTGCCCTTAACCCAAAAAACGGCGATTATCGCGTGATCGAAATGAATGCTCGCCTTAGCCGATCGAGTGCGCTCGCGAGTAAAGCAACCGGTTATCCGCTCGCTTTTGTCGCTGCCAAACTGGCGCTCGGTAAAAAGTTACACGAAATCCCGAACGCAATTACCAAAAAAACCACCAGCTGTTTTGAGCCGGCCCTTGATTATGTAGTGGTAAAAATTCCCCGCTGGGATCTGACGAAATTCAAAATTAACAGCCGCGAAATCGGTACGGAAATGAAAAGCGTAGGTGAAGTGATGGCGATCGGGCGCAGCTTCCCCGAAGCACTCCAAAAAGGCGTGCGCATGCTTAATATCGGTGCGAATGGCGTATCGGATTATCCGGTAGAAATAAAAAATTACGCGCAAGAAATTGAACGGGCCACCGATCGCCGCTTGTTTGCAATTTATGAAGGATTAAAGCATGGCTTGTCAGTCGAAAAAATCTGTTCGTTCTCAAAAATTGATGCCTGGTTTATCCACCATATAAAGGCTATTTTTGACACCGAAGCACGACTACAAACAGAAAAACTGTCTCCGGAATTATTAAGAACTGCTAAACAGATGGGTTTTGGCGACAAAGCTATCGCCAAGATACAATCAATGACCGAAGAAAAAATTCGGCAATTACGTTTAAAAAACCACATCACGCCGGTCATTAAACAAATCGATACTTTGGCTGGTGAATTTCCCGCTCAAACAAATTATCTATACCTTACGTATCATGGTACTAAGAACGATATCAAACGCTGCCCCAAAAAACCCTTGATCATTTTAGGCTCTGGCCCATATTGCATTGGCTCATCGGTAGAATTTGATTGGTGCGCGGTTAATACATCTCGCACGCTCCGATCGCTGAGGGAAACTTCTATCATCATTAACTCCAATCCGGAAACTGTTTCTACCGATTATGACGAATCGGACCGATTATACTTTGAAGAATTAACTCTTGAACGGGTACGGGATATTGCAGATTTTGAACAAACGAAAGGGCTGATTGTATCCGTCGGCGGACAGATCGCCAATAATTTAGCGCGTCCGCTGGCGCAAGCCGGCTATCATTTGCTCGGCACCACGGCCGAATCTATCGACATGGCCGAGGATCGCAAAAAATTCTCTACCCTTCTTAATACCTTACACATCGATCAACCGGCCTGGGCTGAAGTAACGAGCCTCGACAAAGCGCGCCAATTTGCGCAGGAATATAACTACCCGATTTTGGTCCGACCATCGTATGTTTTGTCGGGTGCAGCCATGAACGTGATTACGAACGACGAGGAGTTGATCGATTATCTGAACGAAGCTACACAATTATCTACCGAGCATCCCGTGGTTATTTCTCAATTTATTTTGAATGCGAAAGAATTAGAAATTGATGGTGTAGCGAAAGACGGCCAAATCGTAATCGATGCTATTTCCGAGCATGTAGAAAATGCCGGCGTACATTCGGGTGACGCGACCATCGTCTTGCCTCCGCAGCGGCTCTACCTAGGCACGATTCGCAAAGCCAAACAAATCGCGCGGCAAATCGTAGCCGCTCTAAAAATTACCGGACCGTTTAATATCCAATTCCTGGGGCGCGACAACGAATTAAAAGTAATTGAATGCAATTTGCGTGCTTCTCGCTCGTTCCCCTTTGTGTCCAAAGTAACCACGCATAATTTTATCGAATTAGCTACCCGTTCACTCTTGAACAAATTGCCAACACAACGACATTTTGAAACGTTAGAATTAAATTATGTCGGTGTTAAAACACCTCAATTTTCTTACCAACGTGTAAAGGGAGCCGACCCCGTCACGCGCGTAGAAATGGCCTCGACCGGTGAAGTGGGCTGCCTAGGGCGTACCTACCTGGAATCATTTATTACTTCCTGGCTGGCGACCGAACAAGAAATAAAGGGCAAGCGACTGCTCGTCTCAATTGGCGGCGACAAAAAAAGTAAATTATTAGAACAAATCAAAGCCATCGCCGATCAGGGCTGGGCGCTCTACGCAACCGCTGGCACACATGATTTTTTAGATGCTAATGGCATTGCGAGTACCCGCGTATTCAAGACTCAAGAAAAAGATGAGCCAAATATTCGGACAATTTTGACCCGCCAAGCCGTTGATCTGATTATTAATATTCCCCGCAATGGCGGATCAGACCAGACCACCAGCGGCTTTGCCCTACGGCGTCTGGCAACCGATCATCATATTCCCCTCATTACCAACATACAATTAGCACAATTATTCCTGCGCTGCTTGGCCGAATTGCCGCTGACAAAATTGCCGGTGCTATCGTGGCAGGAATATACGAAGTGTGAAAAATTTGTTTAAATTTTGTTAGGGCCTCCCTTATGCAGCAGAATATCCGAGCGATTTGTTTTGATTACGGTGGGGTATTGGAGTTATATACCGACGGACCAATCATGCCCGCTATTGCTGAGTGGGCCGGACTGCCTTTTGATGAGTTTCGTGAGGAATATTACCGCCACAATCATTTAACCAATATAGAAAACCGCGACTGGAAAGAGGTGGTCTTAATGGCTATTACCGCGCTTGATAAAAATTTTACTCGTACCAAGGAATTGAAACAGCTCATTCGGGAACGTCGATTGAAACGACAACTTAACCATGATTTAATTTCCTGGTTACCAGGCTTACGTAAACAAGGATTTAAATTAGGCTTACTAAGCAATAATACGAGCGACTTACGAGGTAAACTACAAGCTACTGGTTTGGAACGAGTGTTTGACGCTACGATTATTTCGGCCGAGATCGGCCACCAGAAACCCTCCCCGGAAGCGTTTCAGATATTATTTAACGAACTACAGGTCAAACCCACCGAAGCTATTTTCATTGATGATGCAGAAAAAAATTTTGAACAGGCAAAACAAATCGGTTTTTACCCGATGTTATTTACCTCTAACAAACAACTACACAAGGATTGGCAACAATTATCTATAATTATTTAATATTATGCGCCTACCCGACTCGAAGCAACTAACCGCCTTAGTGCAGGAAGCTAAACAAGCACCCAGTTTATCAGTCTGGTTCAAACAGACTATTAGTGAGAGAAAATTATCCGGTCGTAACGTGCTTAGCATTGATGATTTAACCGACCAGGATATCGAGCTTATTTTTGAAACTGCGTGCTTGTTTAAAAAGGTGGTTATTGAAGAGGTCGGCAAAAAAAAATTAGATCTCCTCAAAGGTTTTTCCATAATTAATTTTTTCTGTGAAGACAGCACCCGCACCCGCAGCAGCTTTGAATTAGCCGGCAAGCATTTGGGAGCCGATACCATTAATGTCAGCGGCGATTCTTCGAGCATGAAAAAGAAAGGCGAAACCTTGAATGATACGGCCAGAACTCTGGATAAACTGCATGCCGATTGTATTATTATCCGCGACAAACACGCACTCGCGCCCGCCATGATTGCACGAGAAGTGAAAGCGCCGGTGATTAACGCGGGTGACGGCTGGCACGAACACCCCACCCAAGGATTACTAGATGCTTTTACCATGCTCGAAGAATTCGGCAGTCTGCAAGGCAAAACGATCGCGATTGTCGGTGACTTTGTGCACAGCCGTGTGGCAGGGTCACTGGTGCGCATTGCCAAGCGTTTAGGTATGAACATTCGAGTCGTCGCTCCTCCCCCACTTATACCTGTAGGCGTAGAGCAAGTTTTTGGCGCCAAAGTTTTTCATTCTATGGAAGAAGGCATTAAGGATGTAGATGTCGCTTATATTTTGCGCATCCAGCTCGAACGCGCGGCGGCTGCCTATATCCCCACGGTGCGCGATTATTCCAAATTGTACTGCATGAACCGCGGACGCTTGCCGCTCTTGAACAAAAACGCCATCGTCATGCACGCAGGGCCAATTAATCGTGAGGTAGATATCTCGACCGACGTGATGGAATCGAACCAATCACGCGTAGAACAGCAGGTGCAAAATGGTTTGGCCGTACGCATGGCCCTGTTGTATTTATTGATTAAACCCTAAGCAAAGTTATTGTATGAAACTACTTCTAAAAAACGGCTTAGTTACTGATCCAAAAAACAACCTTATCGAAGAGCAGCGCGATATCCTAATTATAGACGGAAAAATTGCCGACGTCGCGAAAAAAATCGAGACATCCGCAGATGAAACCATTGACGTGACAGGGTGTATAGTGGCGCCCGGATTTATCGATATGCATGTGCATCTGCGCGAACCGGGGAGAGAAGATAAAGAAACCATCGCGACCGCGACCAGAGCAGCAGCCCGCGGCGGGATTACCACCGTGGTTGGCATGACTAACACTGATCCGGCGGCAGATTCACCAACGGTACTTGAATACGTTCATTCACGAGCCGCTAAAGAAGGCATTGTTAACGTTTTAACTGCCGCCAATATTACTCAAAACGGTGATGGGGAACGAGTCGCCGAAATCGGCCAGCTAAAAAAATACGGAGCGGTAGCACTTACCGACGATGGCAAAGGAGTCAACGATTTAAATGTATTACGGCGTGCCTTGCAATACGCAGCCATGTTTAATTTACCACTTCTCAGCCACAGCCAAGACCCAGAACTGACGCAAAACGCGGTGGTGCACGAAGGCTTGATTTCTACCGAGCTGGGGCTCCCTGGTCAAAGCCCCGCCGCCGAAGTAGCTGCCATTGCCCGCGAAATAGTGCTGGCCGAAGAAACTCGTCATCATATTCATTTCTGCCACATTTCTACCAGCCAATCGGTGGAGCTCGTTGCCGCTGCCAAAAAACGTGGCGTACCGGTGAGTGCCGAAACCTGCCCACATTACTTTACTCTTACCGACGAAGCAGTAAAAACGATTGGATCAAACGCTATTATGCAGCCGCCACTGCGCCCCGAAACCGATCGTCAGGCCATTATTAAAGCCCTGGCCGACGACGTAATTGACGTAATTGCTACCGATCACGCCCCACATCTTCTGGGTGATAAATATTTGGAGTTAACCGAGGTAGCACGCGGCATTGTTGGACTAGAAACTTCCATTCCGCTCGTTATGACCTATTTAGTCCAGACAAAAAAATTAACCGTTCGGCAAATGGTTGAAAAAATGTCAGTCAATCCGGCCACAATTTTACATCTTGATAAAGGACATTTAAGTGTCGGCGCCGAAGCCGATATTACGGTGATAGACCCGGCTCGCAGCGAAACTATTGATAAAAATAATTTTGAGAGTAAAGGCCGCAATACACCATTTCACGGACAACAGGTACACGGCGTACCAGTATTAACGATTGTTAAAGGGAAAATCGTGATGAAAGATAGAACGGTACAGATGTAATATTTTTAGGGACAGATATGGATTTAACCTTGCTCAATAATTTATTATTATTTATTAGTGGTGGCATAATTGCTATTTACGGGTCGGTGGTTGGCGGGACCACGCTACTTTCATTACCTCTCTTGTTATTTTTAGGTTTGCCTACCCCAATCGCCATAGGCACCAATCGCTTAAGCATTCTGCTGCTCGAAACTACTGGCACGGCCCGCTTCATCAAAGAAGGCCAGCTCCCTTGGCGCAAAGGTATTTGGCTCACCCTCTGCGCGGGAATAGGTGCGTTTATTGGTTCGCAAATCACAGTTTCACTTAGTACTCGCACACTTACGATCGCGACGGCTGTTACTATTCTCATCTCTGCGTTAATTTTGGTTAAAAAGGACGCCTGGGGACTTACGGAAAATACCAGCCGAAAAAATCGCTTATGGCTGTCGTTATTAATAATTTTTCCTTTAAGCATTTACGGCGGATTGTCATTTGGGGGCGGATTTGGTGCCTATACCATGCTACTGTTATTGAGCCAGGGCTATACGTTTCTAGAGGGGGCAGGACTTAGTCGCATGATTGGCATTGCGATGTCGCTCGTGGCAACCATTGGATTCATGCTGCACGGCGGAGTGATTAATTATTCCGTAGCGCTCATTCTGGGAGCAGGGTTTATTATCGGCGCGTGGATTGGCCCAGGGTTGGCTATCAAAACGGGCAACACACTTATTAAATGGGCTTTTTTAGTGATAATACTGGCGAGCGCGGTAAAATTACTTAGTAGAGTATTTTAATTTACCGCACCTGCTTTTTCAGCATAATCACCACTATCATTTTTTAAAACCAAAAACCTGCCACTAATTAAAACTTTTGTAACCGTATTAATTCGCTATGGCTATTATTCCCGAATGGTTTCCAAAACACCCACCTCTTTACGACATTGCTAAATCCTACCGCGACAACGCCGAACAGGGGCCGTTTTTTACAGGCACAATTCCCGAACGCACTCTGCCTCCCCCAAAAGACTGGGTGGATTTTTTGGGTCATAACGTAGCTTCTCGAATCGGCGTACCAGCCGGACCGCTACTAAATTCCCGCTGGACCACCCTAGCGGGAAAACTTGGTTTTGATATTGTCACCTACAAAACCATCCGTACCAGCGAACATGCCGGTCATCCCGCACCCAACATGATCTATGTTGATCTCCACGGAGAAACCGACATCCAAAAAATTTCCGGACCCGTGAACCAAACCCTAATCACGCCTTCCACCATGTCAGCATTGGCGGTTACCAATTCGTTCGGCATGCCGTCTTATAGCCCCGAATTTCTACATACCGATATCGCCGATGCCCAAAAAAATCTGGGCGCTGGGCAAGTCTTGATCGTGTCGGTAGTCGGCACACCACGACCGGGAGAAAATTTCACCACTGATTTCGTACAAGCGGCTCTGTTGGCCAAATCAGCCGGAGCCAAAATTATTGAAGCTAATTTTTCGTGTCCCAATGTGTGCAGCGGCGAAGGTAGTATTTATACCAATCCGGAAACAGTATTTGATATTAGCCACAAAATAGTGGCCGCTCTAAAAGACATTCCGCTTATCATCAAAGTTGGCGCCTATGCCGATACCGATTTAATGAAAAAAGTTTTTGTTGCCGCAGCTAGGGCCGGGGTACGCGCTATCGCCGGAATCAACACCGTAGGAAAAAAAGTCGTAACTGCTCTAGGCAATCCGGCCCTGGGGCCAGGGCGCGAAACCAGTGGCATCTGTGGCGCCCCGATTCGCGACACGGCACTGAATTTTGTAAAAAACGCCCGCACCATTATCGATACAGAACGTTTAGGCATTACACTTATCGGCGGTGGCGGCATTGTACTACCGGAACACTTCGATGCTTTCTTTTCCGCCGGAGCCGATTTTGCCGTAACCGCCACGGGCATGATGTGGGATCCATATTTGGCGCTACGGTATCATCAATCATAAAATAAAGTATAAAAAAATATCTTTTGCCACCACGTAATTAGAAGCGATGGCAAAACTGGCGGTTACAACCGTGGCGCAAAAAACAGCATTAAAATGTTAAATTCAGAGAAACTAAACTAACATGTTCGCTAAAAAATCCATTTTTTTTACCCATGGTTTACTCTTACTAGCGGCGGCCGGCATCTCTTTGATGTATATTTTTATTGCTAATTTACACGGCATACTTTCTCCGCTACAAGTGGGCTTAGCTCGATTTTTAATCGCCTCTTTGGTTTTTGTGCCATTTTTATCACTACACTCTTTTCGTGCCATTGCCCGCCGAGACTGGCTGCCACTAATTATAATTTCCATCGGCAATGGTGCAGCTGCTACCCTGCTTATAATCGTCGCCTCTGGAATGTCTCCTTCCAGCAATGTATCGGCGATTATTAACGCCAACCCTTTATTTATATTTGCGTTTGCTCCTTGGCTAATTAAAGAAGCTGCCAACCGCTTAATGTGGCTGGGGGTTTGCCTGGGATTTTTTGGCCTCTACTTAATTATTTTTCAAAGTTTCGCCGCTCCAAATTTATTGGCCGCACACTATTTACCCGGCAACCTATTAGCACTACTAGCCACCATGCTAATAGCAATTACGACTCTTTACCAAAAAAAATATTTAACCATTTATCCGCCTCAGGTTATTTCGGCTTTAGTCTTTATTTGCTCCGCAATTTTATTACTTATTTTAGCAATTTTTAATCACTCGGTATCGTTGACAAACTGGTCTTTTTACAGCATATTTAACCTGTTGGGCTTGGGTATTATTTCTACCGCCTTGCCTTTTTTTATATTTAATTACGGCATTGCTCGGCTGGGTGCCAACCAAGCCTCGGCTTATAAAATGACGATTCCTTTGTTTGCTGCTTTGTTTGCTGTTTTATTTTTAGGCGAACACCTTAGCTTTTATACCGTAGCTGGTTTACTTATTTCAACTATTGGAATTATATTAGTTAATAAAAAAACTGCTTTTAATTCTTAATTAATACCTATGGAAACCGCTCAAGCCATTGCCAAAATTCTTTTAAATATTAAAGAAAATGTTATTTAAATTAGAATAATAAACAAATAA
>CAZPCV010000013.1:0-10573 GCA_964585245.1 uncultured Gammaproteobacteria bacterium | reverse complement strand
CTTAGCACCAACCCGCCCTACACCTGGTCTTCGGGGATAAAATCTCCAATTTACTGCGACAACCGCATGCTAATTTCGTTCCCCGCGGAGCGAAAAATGGTGGTGGATGGTTTTAAAAAACTAGTCCAAGAAAAAAAACTAGAATTCGATGTCATTGGTGGCACGGCCATGGCCGCCGTACCCTGGGCGTCTTTTTTAGCTTACGAATTAAATAAGCCCATGGTGTATATCCGGCCCGAACCCAAAGATCATGGCAAAGGTAAACAAGTGGAAGGCATGATGCCAAACGGAGCCCATGTCCTCATTGTGGAAGATCTAATTTCTACCGGTGGCAGCTCGCTTAAATCAGCGGCTGCGTGCCTAAAAGAATATAACGCCAATGTTACGGATGTGTTAGCCATCTTCAATTATGAAATGACAAAGGCAAAAGACGCTTTTACAAATGCCGGAATTACCCTGCATACGCTAAGCAATTTTTCTACCCTTATCAATGTAGCGGAACAAGAAAAATACTTATCGAATGAAGAAAAAAACCAAGCCATGTCGTGGAGTGCTGATCCGGAAAATTGGTGGAATTCCCTGGCTAAATAATTAACCATTACGTAATACGCCCTAATTTTAAGGGGGGCATTGTTTTGAAAATATGGGCTATATTGAAATTATTCGTGAACTATATAATAAATGCGGTCAAGAATATCATGATTCACGCCGCGAAGGGCCAGGCCGGTTGCACAATGAATATATCGATCAGCCGGCGCTGTTAAAACTTTTGCCAAAATCTCTCAAAAACCAGCGCGTACTTGATGCCGGCTGCGGATCTGGCCTTACCAGCACACTACTTGCTAAACGCGGCGCCGCAGTCACAGGCATAGATTTAAGCCCAACTATGATTGAAATCGCGGAAAAAGAAACTCCGGCACGCCTGCCGATCGAGTATCTGGTGGGCTCAATTACCCGCCTGCCCTTTGCCAACAATTCGTTTCATCTAATAACCTGCATGTACGTGTTAGAAAATATAAAAAATTTATCTCACGTGTTTAAAGAATTCCACCGGGTACTAAAGCCCAAAGGAACCGTGATTTTTTCTATTTCTCACCCGATCAAAGCGCAAAGCACCGGCATGGACCCACTAGGGAAGAAAGTCCGCATGATTGAAGATTATTTTTCTTCCGGAATTCGTGAGGCAGATTTTGGCCATGGCATGATTGTGCCCAAGTTTCGTCGCCCACTAGAAGCGTATACTACGGCCATTTCTAAAACTGGCTTTCTGATTAGCGAACTACGCGAACCCCGGCCCATTTCGGCCGGTAAAAAAGTTGCTCCCGAAGGGTATGAAATCGCTAGCCGCTTGCCGCAATTATTAACAATGAAATTGGTTAAATAAACCCTATGAATGCTTTTCAAAAACTCTCCACCATTGAACAAAAAAATAACTCCCTCCTTTGCGTAGGTCTCGACAGCGACATTACCAAACTGCCAGCACGATTTAAAAATTCCCCTACTCCTCAATTCGATTTTAATAAGACAATTATTGATGCCACGCATGATTTAGTATCCAGTTACAAACCTAACAGCGCTTTTTATGAAGCACGCGGTGAACAAGGTGTCGCTGAGCTCAAGATGACCATGGATTATTTGGGCGATAATTATCCGGAAATATTTACTATTCTAGATTCCAAACGAGCCGATATTGGAAATACCAACGAAGGATACCTGACTTCAACTTTTGACTATTTTGGATTTGATGCGATTACGCTTCACCCCTATCTTGGCTCCGAAGCCTTGGCACCATTTTTGAAACGCGCAGACAAAGCCTCGATTATTCTATGTCGCACCTCCAATCCAGGGGCCGGTGAATTTCAAGATTTGAAAGTTGGAGGAGAAACGATTTATCAAATCGTAGCTAAAAAAGTGTCCACTGAATGGAACAAAAATAGTAACTGCATGTTGGTAGTAGGCGCTACGTATCCCGCAGAATTAGCAAAAGTTCGAGCAATCGCTGGCGACATGACATTCCTCATACCGGGCATCGGTGCCCAAGGGGGCGATGTAGAAAAAACGGTGAAAGCCGGAATCAATAGCCAGAAAGCAGGTATGATCATCAACTCCGCCCGCGGCATTATTTTTGCTTCCAACGGTTCAGATTTTGCCGAAAGGGCACGGGAGGAGGCGATAAAATTACGAGACGAAATTAACCGCTTTCGCTAATCTTTTTAAAATAAAAAATCTCTCCGTTGTTTGGAGAGATTTTTTATTTAAACTAATTTATTTTTTCAAAGCCATCTCTTGATTCATAAATTTCTGCATGTCGGCAATGGTACTCATGAATTGGGCCGGGAAAATGATGGTGGAATTTTTCTCGACACTGATCTCGGCCATGGTCTGTAAATTGCGCAGTTGCAAAGCAATTGGGTGCGCAGCCATCACGTCCGCCGTCTCGGCTAATTTCTGTGAAGACAAAAATTCACCTTCGGCCGCAATAATTTTGGCGCGTTTTTCGCGTTCGGCTTCGGCTTGTTTAGCCATGGCGCGTTTCATACCTTCGGGAAGTTCGATATCTTTCATTTCGACCAGCGTTACTTCTACTCCCCAGCCCTTCGTATGAGCTTCGAGCACCGTCGTAATTTCTTTATTAATCGTTTCACGTTCGCTCAAAATTTCATCAAGTTGAAACTTGCCCACGATATTGCGAATTGATGTCTGCGCAATTTGATTGATGGCAGCCATTACATTTTCGATTTCAACAATGCTTTTGATGGCGTCGTCCACCTTGTAATACGCCACCGCCGACACATCTACCGATACATTATCCTTCGTAATAATTTGCTGTTTTTGTACCGGTAACGTAATGGTACGAAAATCTACTTTACGGACCAAGTCAATGAACGGGATCACCCAGTTCAATCCCGGCTCTTTGGTGCCAACAATTTTTCCAAACCGAAAAACCACTCCTTTTTCGTATTGTTTTACAGTACGCAAGCCTAATAGCATTACCACGAGAAGAACGACGATAATCCAACCCATATAATTACATTTAACAGCTTTGCAGCTTAATTAATAAATATACATTTTTAAAAAATATTTTACTGAAAACCGTATCCCGTTAAGTAAAATTCTTCACGCATACAGATTTGTATGGTTTCAATTTTCCCACATATATCCCCTGATTTTGCCCCTCCAAAACAGAGCCAATGCCAGCATCCTCTATCAACTGTACCCCTGGTATTTTTTTTCGCAAATCCCTAAGAGCCAGCCATTTAATCGCATCAGACCTAGTAATCTCAGTACTAACACTGCTCAAATTAAAATTTCTATCAATCCCCAACAGATCCAGTGTAACATCGGACTCTTCAGCACATTGTATCAGCTCTTGTCTGGCACTCTCTAACAACAAGACATCCTCTTGATTTATATTTTTAGTAGTCAGGCCGAGTAACTCGCCAGCACTATACACAAAGCGATCTGAAAAAAAATTCTTAATCTTTTTAAAATTGGGATCTCTATCAAAAAAAGAATTAATTCCAAACCTCGCGGTTAAAATTCCAGACTCAACTCCTGAAAATTCCCGACCAACAAACCTTAACAAATCACCCAACACGGGTCTAAACTCAAATTCATAACCCATTCCAAGATCGCCTTCTACGGCTCCGAAACTTTTATTCGTGCCCATCACCTCATCTATATCCCACAAAACTGGTCCTTCGGAACCAGAATCCGCTACTTTCTCATATAATGAGACAACCTTTCGTGAGAATCCTTTTTCAGTTTCTAAAATTTTCGGCAACTGTTCTAAATGGGGCCTAGAAAAGGCCTCTTTTTCTAAACCTGTTTCGTTCTTTAAGCGTTGTTCAATTCTATTTAAGAGGTTTTGCCTCATGCTTTCTTCTAGACGCGTTTCATACTCCTTCGTAAAAAATCGGTCAAACGCGGATTTTTCCCCGTCTTTTTCCTCTACCCTCATTTTTCTTTCTGAGTCCATACGCTGTCTTGTATAGCCTTTACTTGATAGTTTGCAAAGCTTCTCTAAGCAGCTGCTCACTGTTTTTCCCTTGGCTATCTAATCTATTTATAGTTTCGCGCGCTTCGATGGCAGAGTACCCCAACCCTACCAAGGCGTCAATTACGTCGCCAATCATATCTTGTTTAGTGCCGCCTTGCGATCCAGCTGGCGCTGTTCCCATATCTTTTAATTTTGAACGCAGCTCCACGATTAATCGTTCGGCGGTTTTCTTACCAATACCGCTGACGGTAGTTAGATAGCTAACATCACCCCGGTGAACGGCGCCGGCGATATCGTTCGCGCTGCCAAGAGCGAGCAGCTGTAGGGCGGTTTTGGGGCCAACTCCACTAACCGATAAAAAATGTTTGAAAAGCGCAGATTCGGATTGATCAACAAAGCCAAACAGCTCGAGAGCGTCTTCGCGCACCACCAGATGAGTGGTAACAGTCGATTCTTTCCCTGGCTGGCATATGCTTAATAAGGCTGGACTGCCCAGAATTTTATACCCCACCCCCCCGCTTGTGAGGAGGGTAATTTCTTTGCCGGAAATTTCCGCGATCGTGCCTTTGAGAAGAGAAATCATAACTAGGAATAAGTCTATTAATACTACTACCCTCAAACAATAAAATCAACTAAAATTTAGCTTTTATATCAATCTGGATACTATGCAAAAGAACGCCGTTAGGCGTTCTTTTTAAACTATTATTACTTACTTTTTCTTGTTTCGGCTCACACGAATCAGCCCGCCGCAGGGGATGATTTCAATTCCTTTCTTTTCCAATTCGTCGAGGAACAGATTCATGCCCAGCGAATCGGAAGACATGTGGCCGGCGATTAATACATTCATATGCGACTCACTCGCCTTTTGCATCGACTCATCACGCATATGCATACCGACCACCGTACTGATGCCATACTGGGATAATTGCTGATACACCTTGCTTGAAGGATTCGTACCGCCCGTCATTTCTACCAGTATTTTTCCTGTACGATGACTTGGACCTCCAGCAATAATATGAGGACCTGCCCCGAATTTTTTGGCAATCTTGTATTCGGTCTGGGTAAGCAATAATTTGAGAATTTCTCCTAAGGTTTCTGGCTTTTCTTTGCTTAACAACTTAATAGCAAACTCATTTACCAGATTATCGGTTATGGTATGAGTAGAAATAAAATTAATATTAAGCAATCTGGCTACATCTATACATTGAAAATGATTGAGCGGATGCACACCGCGACCGACTTCTCGAACCCGCTCTTCAAAAATCTTTTCAGCGACATGAACAGGTATACCCATTTGCTCATAGACATCTACCGACATCGCCATTACGTCGTGCAAGTTGGCCAGCGCCTTCCCGACCGGGTGATGTGAAATGACTAAATCAATCTTTTTTCCCCGCTCATTAAGCTGGCTGGCTAACAAGATATCGCTTGAACTAATATCAATACCCGCCATTACACGTTTGACTGTAGTTTTTCCGTCATCAACATGAACTGCACAATCCGGATAAGGATTAGTTAACCGATCTAAATCAAAATATTCTTTTTCACCGGGTTTTAGATCCTCATATTCTTTTTTCACCCGGGTCAATTGTTTACGAACTCCTTTTTCTCCACGCGGATCAGCCGCTATACCCAGCTTAATGCCAAGTTCAAAGATTTGCTGAACATTCATAATTTAATGATTAATTTTTTATATACTATATACCAAAAATTTTACTGTCAATTATTTTATGCCTTCTTATACCATTCTTGCTCCGGCTTAAAACCCATCACCAACTTATTCTCATTTTTGTGGCGCAAAATAGCCAAATTTAAAAGAGTGGTGATTACTTTTTTAAAATCATATCCCACGGTTTTCATAAGACGAACAAAAACTCCTTCGGGGCGAAAACTGGGAACAGTATTAATTTCATTTAAATAAATTTCACCGCTCTTACTATTTATCAAAAAATCAATTCGCGCAAAACCAGAACAATTTATTGCCTTAAAAGCGCGGACAGCCATTAATCGCACTTCTTCTGTAATTTTTTTGGGCAGATTGGGCGGAATTGATATATCCCATTTTTTGGAAATATATTTCGCATTATAGTCATAGAACTCTCCGTCAAAATGGATTTCTCCCGGAATTGACACTACTACCTGGTCATTACCCAACAACGAACACTCTACCTCAATTACATTAGGTACCGCCGCTTCAACGATTATTGTATTATCATACAACAACGCACTCTTTACCGCCGATACGAGTTCGGAAGACTTTTTTACTTTCGCAACTCCGATACTAGAACCGCAGCGGGCTGGTTTAACAAAACATGGAAAAGAAATTTTTTGAACGATTTTCTTCTCTATCAGTGATCTTTGTTTTAACCAAGCATCTTTATCAAAAGACTCGTACTTTACTTGCGAGATATCAGCTGAAGATAGCAGGGCTTTTGTTTTTACTTTGTCAAAACAACAGCTGGAAGCAAAGATTCCGTCGCCCACATAGGGGATACCTGCCATTTCTAGCAGCCCAGGCAAAGCTCCGTCTTCGCCATGTGGCCCCGAAACCAAAGGGAAAGCAACGTCGATTTTTTTCTTTTCGATTCTGCCCCCACCTTTTGTAATAAAGATTCTCTGTGTGTTATCCAGCCCTATTACAACCGGCGAAAGACCTTCTGTTAAACCGTTTTTAAATAGATTCAGAATATTTTTTCCTACATACCAAGCGCCTTGTTTCGTAATTCCAATAGGAATAATTTGGTACTTTTTATCTTTTTGCAACGCCTCGATAGTGTGTGAAGCCGAAACCAGGGAAACTTCATGTTCTTGTGATTTACCGCCGAAAATTACAGCAATGTTAATTTTTTTCATACGATAATTTATCCGACAATTTTATAAAATCAATTATTTTATTTGGCATCATATTACTAAGTACCGCATCTCGCTCTGTTTGGGGGTATAATACCTGGTATATTTCTGGGAGAAGCGGTAAAAAAAGATCATGCAGACTCATTTTTTTAGAAATTTCCAAAAAATCTTTCATTGAAAAAATGTTCTTTATTGCCAAATCAATACCAGTAGCGGGAGTTAATTGACCTTGAGAATCACGCAAATAAGCCAGAACAATACCATCCCCCCCAAACTCTTTGGTCTGCACCGGCTCTACCGCTTGGCTCTCTTCTGTTTCTCCGCATTCTTGCAAAAAATTTTGCCAAGCCTTTTTGGTAAGAGTGAGATCGTGAACCTGAGAAAACCCCCCCAAACATTTCATGCCGTAATATAGCGACACAACCACATAACACAGCATCATGCTGGGAAATAATTGTTTTTTTCGCAAGGCCTCGGCGATTGAAGACGGTTTTAGCTCAAAAACATGCCTACGTAAAGCGGAATGGAGTGTATCTTCTTCGGCCCACAAACGAACTCGATGCATTTTTTCATCAATCGCCCAAAACAGAAAACTTCCCCAATCTTTTTCCACAGAAAAAGCCCCTGGAATATTGTTAAAATGTTTTTGAAGTAACTGTCGATACTTTTTATCAAAAATCAGCTTGTAGAGCATCGATTCGGGGTTGTTAAAATGACACTTGATCAAAACTTCGCTCACTACTGTTTCTATTTCCAAATAAATAAGATCTGGTATTTTCTGCACCTCAGTTTTAAAAAATTGTCTCCACAAATTAAAGTTAATCAACGTCACTTGTGAAGCAAAATCTGGTTGATTCAACACATTTTTGTCTTCAAATATACTTTCCAAAAATGACTCAATTTTTATTTGCATTATTTGATCGGACTGCTTATTTAATCCATTCTTTTTCTTTAGTTCATTCTTGGCCGCCAGAACCATATCCGGGGTAAAAGCAGGCATGGCCTGTACTACCGACATTTTAAACTTGTCGGGAATAATCGAAAGTTTTTGTACCTGATCCTCCTGTTCGTCTCCAGAATGAAACAGTATGCCCCGCGGGTAGGAAGAATTGTTCATGGAAACACTGGCAAAAGAAAAATCGATCAAATATTCAATTTCCGAACCATTGGCAATAATTGGCAACGCTCCCACTATATTTGAGTTAACAAAAAACGAATGGGTTATAGGACCGTGATGATCTGCTGTAGAAACAAGCGGATAAGACGAGAGTTGTTTACGTACTCCGTCTCCCACTTTTTCTCCCAGTCTTTTAGAGGCAATACTAGCCGCCACATCTACTAATTCGTGTCGGCGACAGGCAAGCCTAGGGGTTTTATTTATATCTAAAAAATCCAAAGCATACTCGAAAAGAGATTTTTTCCCATGCCGATCAATTATTTCTCCTAAAATAGGTCGCCTATCCCAAATAGCTTTTTTTAATTTTTCTATAACTGCGCCAACTTCTGCATTTGTCATATATATTAAGATATGCTATCTGATAAAAGCACACGGCTTTATTTTGTGATCTAACCCCATCAGTTTGGTAACTGTTTTGGGCGAGAGAGCACTTACCGCGTCTTCTCGCTGCTCTTGTGGGCACACCATCGGATAATCCTCTGGAAACATAGGAACAATCGCCTCTTCCAAAGAAATTGTTTGGGCTTGCTCATTCAGTGTTCGCCACATGTCGTCACGGCGATGAAGCAAAAGGTCAAACAAAGTCGCTGGTGCCGTATCACCTTGTGAAGTATGAGTCAGCGCCACAGTAACTTCACCCCCAAGCTGTTTAGTTGGTACTGGCTCACAGACTTCCACGCTAATTTTATCCCCCCGCTGTTCCTGCAGTTTAAGATAGGCTTCTTTCAGTCTCGGCAAATAGTTAATCTGCCCCAAACCACCTAAACATGTTAACCCGTGATAAAAAGACATAGTCATAAACGTCAAGAGCACGCTCGGGATCAGCTCTTTCTTTAACAATGCATCCCGAATGGCATCTGGGGTCAGTTCTACTTTGTAAATTCCGTCATCGTCTACCAAATACCTCCCCTGCTTCCATAGTTTTAAACGATGGTTGCAATTCACGCGCGGCAAAGCCCAAAATAAATACGTACCCACTTTTTCGCGCTTAGAAAAAGCTTCTGGCAAGCCATAAAAATTATTTTCCAGCATTGTTTCGGCTTCTTCATCAAACAACAAATGATTGATGGTGGTATCGGCGTATAAATGATGCTCGATTAAAAGCCGTGCCACAATCCATTCTTGTTCCAAATAAACAAAACTTACCTGCTTACCATTTTGGCTTGGCACAAGCTTGTTCCACAACGCGTAGTTGGTCATGGTTACTTGGTCTGCGTAGCTAGTTTGTGCCAACACTCGCTCGTTACCATACACCTCATCAATAATTTTGGTTAGAGCGCCCGCCTCTTCGGCCAAAACTTCTTTATTTTTTACTTTTTCTTGCAATTGTTTTTTAACCTTTGTCACTTCGTCCGCGCGATACGCGCGAAAACCATACACTGGAAAAGAATGTGAATTGCTCGGTAAAAAGGATAAACGGTTTGATTTTAATTTGCCGGTAGCGTTACTAGTAAAAGCGAACCCGCGGGGAAAAGAAAAGTTATTCAAAGAAACATTCGAACAGGCCAGGGTAACAATGTGTTTTAACTCCGGATCTGGGTTGTCGAGATATGACATGGCCGTCACTAAATTAAAGTTCAGTACCCAGGGATGGTACAGCGGCCCATAATGATCGGTGGTAGAAACATAATAATAGTGACGCATTTGCTGCACCACTTCTGCAGCCAACTCTTTGCTGCCCAATTTTTTTTCTACTTCTTCTTGAATAATTTTTAATACGGCTTCTTTGCGGATTTTAGCCGGAGTGGCCGAAGGAGCGGTGGTATAATTAGCAATAAAATCGAACAAGCTTTTCTTGCCGTATTTTTCTAGAATTTCTCTCAATACCGGACGATGTGCAAATACGACTTCCTTTAGTTTAGAAAAGTTTTTCTGCAAATTTTCTTGTGTTTCTTCCATATAATCAAAAACCCAAGGCATGCAAACCTTGGGCTATTAGGCAATAGCGTTCTTATGAATTATACTATAATTTTTTATAATACTTACACTGTCTGTCCCGCCTTCTTCTGCCGCAGAATAGTGCGTCATAATGAATGACTGATTACTTATAGCTTTCTCCTTAGCTAAACAGACAGTATACTACTAATATCAGTTTTGGTCAATAGTTTTATAAGTAGTGAGTGTCATCTTACTTTTTTGAAAAACTAAGCGCTCAAATGATAAAACGGAGGCCGATTTTTATACCACTGCACGGCCGAACTAAGGATCAGCTCCAAGAAATCACCATAATCATACCCGGCCAGCTTGGCGCACTTGATAGTGCCCGCATCACTGCCGATCGATGGATTAGGGTTAAGCTCAATCACATACGGATTATTATCCTTATCCACGCGCATTTCCACGCGGGCGTAATCATGTGCATCGAGAATATTATAGGTATCGATGGCAATTTCTGTGATCAGACTCTCTAATTTTTTGGGAATTTTGGCCGGGCGTTCTAATTTAATTAAATCATAAGCCGGGTCAGTGCCAAATTTAGATTCAAACGGATACATATGCCAATATCCTGGCGGTAGATCGTCGAACGTAGAGCGCGACAGCGGCAA
>CAZPCV010000012.1:13796-28889 GCA_964585245.1 uncultured Gammaproteobacteria bacterium | reverse complement strand
TACAAACCGCCCTCGAACTATACTATACTGATCAAAATTCATATCCCGCTGGTGAGGGTATTAGTTTAGGCACCGCCGCCTACAGCTGCCTTAACGCCGCTGGTTTTGCGGGCGATGGCTGTGCAAATCCTTACATGCCAAAATTGCCAACCGATCCTAAATCTGGTTACTATAAATATACTGTTGGTACTGGTACCTATGCAGTTAGCGCTACTCTAGAAGGAGATGTTAATGGTCTTAGCGGAGACGTAAAATTAACCCCAGCTGGTATCGGAAAATAATCACAAGTTCGCTAGATGTTAATCCCCCGATTCTTTCGGGGGATTTTAATTTGCGTGCGCGGGCTTAGGCTGATTGTCATGGACAGTTATTTTGGTTATACTTAGGGATGGAAAAGAACTTGACCGAATTTTTATGAATCAATTTCCCGGTTTATTTCCCTATATTTTTGTCTTTGTCTGCGGAGCAATTCTAGGGAGTTTCCTCAATTCCTGGATGTGGCGGACGCGCGAAAATATTCGGATTCTGGCGCTCTCCCGCAGCGTTTGTATTTATTGCCATCGTCAACTTGCCTGGTATGAAAATATACCGTTGGTTAGTTTTTTTATGCTCCGCCGCTCATGTCGTACCTGTGGTCGTTCTATCCCTCAACAGTATTTCATTGTCGAATTAATTACGGCACTATTATTGACGCTAATTTTTTATATTCAAATGCATTATGGGGTGTTTGATGTCTGGCGATGGTGGCGGGATATTTTTTTTCTAAGTCTTCTTATAATCATTTTTTTCTACGATTATAACTACGGCGTAATTTTGTCACGTGTTATTTGGTTGGGTGCTGTTATCGGGGGGTTGATCAATTATTTTGCGTTGGATATGCTGCCCGGCTCGATGATCTGTGCTGCGGTCCTGGTGGGTGGATTTTTTTGGCTTCAGTACGCACTCTCCCGTGGGCGCTGGATCGGGGGCGGTGATGTGCGGTTCGGCGTACTAATGGGCATGTGGCTTGGCTGGCCACAGGTACTCGTGGCGATTGGCGTTGCTTATCTATTGGGTGCGGTAGCGGCGATTATTTTGTTAATAAAAAAACAGGCGAGCATGCATTCGGCGCTGTCGTTTGGAACGTTTTTATCTGTTGGCACACTAGTTAGTCTATACGCCGCCGATAGCATTATTGACTGGTACACCAGTTTGTTCTAGATAGGGTCATATGAAAAATAAACCTGATAATTCAACCAAAGACAGGATCGCCCATTTGCGCGCGCAAATTGATGATTTGCGCTATCGGTATCATGTACTTAATGATCCAGAAGTCACCGACATGATGTATGATGGCTTGATGAATGAGCTCCGTGTCCTTGAAGCCAGCTATCCAGAGCTGGTGGTGCCAGAGTCGCCGACTCAACGCGTAGCCGGCAAACCGCTTGAAAAATTTCAGAAGATAATTCACACCGTACCGCAATGGTCGTTCAACGACGCGTTCTCGAACGATGATATGCGCGATTGGCAAGAGCGGATTTTAAATTTTTTAGAAAAGTCTATTGGAAAGCGTCCGTCCGATCTATCCTACGTGAGCGAGTTAAAAATTGACGGACTTCATATTGTATTGACATATAAACAAGGGCGTCTAGTGAATGCGGCTACCCGTGGTGACGGTAAAATTGGTGAAGATGTGACGCAGAATATCCGGACAATTCAAAGTGTGCCTCTCGTATTGACTGAGCCGGTAGATATTATTGTCGAAGGTGAAGCCTGGTTGTCTGATAAACAGCTTAAACAGATTAATCAGGAGCGTGCCGCCAAAGATGAGCCGCAGTTTGCAAATCCGCGTAATGCTGCCGCAGGTACGATTCGTCAATTAAATTCCGAAATCGTAGCCGAACGTAAATTATCCTTGACGGTGTATGATATTTCTGGTGGTAGTATCCCCGCTACGCAGACAGAGGAATTAGAACGGTTGCGTCAATTAGGTTTTAAAACAGATCATCATTGGCGCGAATGTCGTACCCTCGAAGAAGTATTAGCTTTCCATACCGAATGGAAAACTCGCCGTTCCAGCCAGGATTTTTGGATTGATGGCGTGGTAGTAAAAGTTAATCAGCGTAGCTATCAGGACGCCCTTGGATTTACTGGCAAAGCCCCGCGTTGGGCGATTGCTTACAAATTTCCAGCTGAACAAGGCACGACGAAAGTAGAAGAAGTCTATGTGCAAATTGGCAGAACCGGCGCCCTTACACCCGTAGCTCGTTTGTTCCCGGTAAACCTGGCTGGGACTACCGTTACGCATGCGTCGCTACATAATTTTGACGAAATACAACGGCTTGGCCTTAAGATCGGCGATACGGTGGTAGTAGAAAAAGCCGGCGACATCATTCCAAAAATTGTGCGCGTACTCGATAAATTGCGCGCCGGCCAAGAAAAAGTCATTCATCCACCGCTCACATGTCCGGTCTGCGGCTCGGCTGTGCAAAAACAGCTCTCTGGTCACAAAAATGATTCCACGGATGCCAGTGTCGCTTTGTATTGTCTTAACCCCGACTGTTATGGCAAACAGCTGGAACATATCGTCCATTTTGTTAGCAAACACGCCTTTGATATCGATCATTGCGGCGAGAAAATTGTCGAGCAGCTACTTAATGTCGGCTTGATTAAAGATGCTGCCGATTTATTCACTCTGACTGTCGGCGATCTCACCTCTCTAGACCGGTTTGCCGATAAGTCAGCCGACAACTTGATTCAAGCCATCGCCCGGTCCAAAAATGTTACCTTGGCCCGCTTTATTCAGGCGTTAGGCATTCCCCAGGTCGGCGAGGAAACGGCCGAGGATCTGGCCGAGCATTTCGGTAGTTTAGAAAAATTACAACAGGCTTCGCCGGAAGAATTGGAAAGTATCAATGGGGTGGGGCCCAAAGTGGCACAGTGTGTGGTAGCTTATTTTTCTAACCAAAAAAATCAGCTGTTGATAGGGAAATTATTACAAAATGGGGTAAGCGTGGCGCAAACAGTGCCACGCGCCAAAGGAACCTTGCCTCTTAGTGGGCACTCGTATGTATTGACCGGTACTCTAGAGAGCCTGGGCCGGACCGAGGCTAAAAATAAATTGAAAAAATTAGGAGCGGACGTTACGGCAGCCGTCAACAAGCAGACCACTGCGGTCATAGTGGGCCTTAATCCTGGGTCTAAGTACGCGAAAGCTCTGGCTCTTAGCATCCCCATTTTTGATGAAAAAAAATTATTAGAATTGCTTAAAATGTGATATACTGAACCTCAAATAAAATGCTATGAAGTTTGTACGTAATCTAGCGGATACAAGTCTAGCGGATGCCCCGATAATCGGGCATTCTTTGGCTTTGCTAGCCGAAGCCGAAAGAAAAAGCGTGAGCTCCGGGTTGACGGTAACATCTACCCGTGTCTTGACTACGGCTGCGTATAATCGTTTTATTGAGTTTAATAAATTGCAATCTCACATTAAATCAGGGTGGAGGGGTTATCTCAAAGCGCAGGAAGCCGACAGACATGGCCTGGCAGTGCGCTTACGTGCAAAAGTGCGCCGCGCAGTTATGCCTCCTGAAATTGTGCGCGAGTTGGAGAGCTTGCTAAAAAATGTTCGACCTACTGCTGTCGAGCGAGGTGTGGTAATTGGGTTAGAACTTATCTGCGAAGGTCGTTCGTTGACTTCGGTTATTAAACAGCCTTCATATTGCGGTAATTTTACTACAGCCTCCTTAAGTCGAGCCGTACAAAGTGCTTTTAGTTCTATCTATTCCGACAAGGCTTTAACAGAATGGGAAGCAACTGATTTAGATTTGTCGGTTTTAACAATGGCGCTTAGTTTTCAAAAAATTCCTTTAAATAAAGCAATAATTGGCGGCCGTGTAGACACGAGAGAGTCAGATTTGAATACGGCTGCTTTGGCTGCTGTCCGGGCCGGCTATATTCCGTCCCAAGCTGGCTTACAACAGAAAAATAAAATAATATACGATACCTATGTTGTTTTTAAGACTGGATTAGAAGAAGGGCGAGAAAGTATCGTCCAAAAAAGGCTGATTTCTAAACGAACGTCAGTTGTAGCAACTGAGTCTGGTTTTGCAGTGAAACCCCTAGCTCTGAGCGCTCGTCAGGCCGCGTTACTTGCCCCCAAAGAAGTTTTGAAACTAGTGAAAGGAGCGATTGAAATCGAAAAGCAATTTGGATTCCCGGTGAGCATTGCCTGGAATAAAAATGCGGACGGAGTAATTGAAATAAATAAGATACTACCTCAGACATTCGCCCCGTTAGGTGGCGGGGCTATAAAAAAGTTTAATTTTACTGAAATTCCACCGGCAGAAAAGGTGCGAGCCACCGGCATCGGATATGGTGAGCGTATCGCTAGCGGCAAAATAGTTATTATTAAAAATGAAAAACAACTGACTGATTTCGCCACCGGGGATATACTAGTGGCGGAACAGGTTATGCCTAGCTGGCAAGCGAGCCTACGCCGCGCGGGGGCACTGGTGGTTAAAAAAGAAAAAGCTAATCAGGCGCTCGGTGTATGGGCGCGTGAATTAGAAATTCCTATCATCGTGGCCGAAAAGGGTTTTGCTCGTCTGCGCCCAAATAATCTGGTCACGGTTTCTACTCTTAACACGCTCCAGGCGGCAATATACGACGGGGCCTGGTCTTTTTATAGTGAAATTTTTGATCCGAAAGAATCACCTGCCAATCATCAGTTGCCGGTGTGGTTACACATGCTCCCAGGTGAACGGGTAGGGGAGACAGCTCTTCTTCCGGCGCAGGGAGGTGTATATACCTCTAAAATTTTTGAAAAATCTACTCCCGAAGAATTAGCCACACAGATTGCCTTGGTTGCGGGTTCTTTTTTCCCACGTACATTTTTAGTTAATTACTCTCAGCTTGTATGGTCTAGTACTACGTTAGAAAGAATAGTAGCAGTTCTAAAATTAGTGCGTAATCAGTGGGGGATAACGAACGTTGGGCTCATTATACCTAACGGTCCGACGCCCGAGGCTACCGAAACGATCCTCAAGCAATTACATGCCGAAGGTTTTGAGCCGGGTAAAAATAATTTTGCGTTATACCTCGCCACCTCAGATATAATGGGGCAAGAGTTTTTTAAGAGGATGAATGAGCCTGTCACAGGATGGATGTTGGACATTTCACGTTTTAACAGTTCGCTTACTGACCAAGACAAAACATCAATTTACACAGCTATTCGTTTGGCGCATGCCCACCGACAAAAAGTTGTCGCCCTCATGTCTCAGCTCCCCCGGGCCGAAAACGGTCTGCTGCCATTACTGGTGCAAGAAAAAATTGATAGCTTGATTATCTCTCCGCTCGCGTATCTGAGGCTTCTTCCTGATATAGGTGTTCTTGAACAAAAATATCGCGGTTTGTTTGCCACCAGAGTGTGGTCTCAGTCCAGGGCCTTTGAGCGGTTACCCGAAAAAGCCCTGTCGACCTTAGGGGTCGTTGGATTATCAATCTCGCTTGCCGGTTATACCTGTCAAACCGCTGTTCCGCCAGTGCCTAGCACTGATCTGGCAGCTAATCTACAGCAGCAAATGGCGGATTTAAAAACTGAATTAAAGCAGGACATTACTACCGAAATAGATCGTCGAGTGACTGAAGCCGTGTCAAGTTATCGTGAAGATGAGTTGGCTCATTTTACCCTACGGTATCCCGCTAGTTGGGGCATCACTCGCTCGGCCACAATGGTTCGTTTGGCTTCCCCAGATAATCAGAGTTGGTTTACTATTTCGCGTCTGCCGCAGCCAAAAAATAGGCCAGACGAAGTATCTGCGTGGCGCGGCTTTGATAGTGTGCGATCTTCACGTTACGATCCGACTAGTTCTACAACTGCTCTTAGCCTTACCGTTTATCCCGAAGCCTCGGACAAAGACGCTTCTAGTATCGTTTTCACTGGCGATGCCGCTCATTTTGATGCTATGTTAAATAACATAAGTGAATTCAAGTTAGTTGAAGAAAAGAAGAAATAAGTTTTGACCATTACTTTTTTGTCCTACCAAAAAACCACCCGAGTCGGCAGGTGGTTTTTTAAATTCACAATTATACTAACAACGAGTCGGACAAAATTTTAGTAGAGAACTTTTAGGTTATGCAATAGGGTGACGACCTTGTCTTTGTTTGGCCCGGCCACCACAATATAATGTTCTGGGCTAGATACCCGAGCTTCAAAGCGGCCCCCCAGATCACGTAGCTGAATGTCGCCATTATTATAAACCCATTTTTTGTTAGCTACCGGACGGACGAGCACGCTTACCAGGCTTTTGGCGTCACCCCAAGCATCTCCGGTGTTTTTAGCGGGTACATCCTTCACCCGAAAATAATAGACCGGTGCTAAGAATTTGGTAGCGCTGGGAGGTACAACGACAGGCTCGATAAAGCCAGCAGCTTTAATTTCGCTGGCTGAAATTCGATTGTCAAAATAATCCTTCAAATTAATGGTAACAGGGGCCGTAACCTTAGTTTTGTTGCTTGTGGCAGGTGTGGCTGCGGCTGCATGATTTGGATTCATCCCTAGGCTTAGGCAGCAAATCGCGAATCCTAGAACGGCTCCTCGAAATTTATAGTGTTTAGACATACTATGATAAAAAATTTCAATAGTGTAAGTATAAACTATAATTAGCCTTAGAGCAATTCTAAAATTTAGTCATGCCTGTATAAGTCGGCGACTAATTTTTCGCGTGCAGCGAGGTCTGTGTTTTCTAAAGTAGCCGAGGGCGTAATAGATTTCTTAGAAAAATAATAAGCGCTAACGGCGGTAGATAGGGGTACGGCTATGACCAAAATACAACTGCCCACTAGTGTACGGACAATCTCTTCGCTGATAAACGCACTATTTAGTGCCAGAGAGAGCCCTTGGCTTTTTTGGGTGGCGAAGAGGAGGAGCAAAGGGAATGAAGCCCCGACATAGGCCAAGAGTAAGGTGTTAATAAGCGAGGCGATATGTTCTCGCCCTACCGAGAGTCCACGCTTATACAATTCTTTAAAATTCAAGCTGGGATTTGCCCGGTGAATTTCTTCGACAGCCGCTGTCTGCCCGGTTGTCACATCATCAAGTACACCCAAGACGCCGATAATAATTCCACCCAGAAGCAGATTTTTTAAATTGATCGAAGTCAGGCTGAATTGCAAATAAAAAGTTTCTTCTGTCCCACTGCCACTTAGCCCTGCGAAACGCACAAAGGCAAGATCGACTATAAAAGCTGCACCCAAGCACAGCAGCGTGCTGATAAGTGCTAGGGTGGTGCGTCGGTTAAAACCATGAGCAATATACAGCGATGTCAGTGTGATGCCTAACGCCCCCACGGCACTCACGACGAGAGGGTCGCTGCCTGCGATAATGCGTGGAATCATTCCCCAAAAAATAATAACTAGCGTCACTAGTAATCCAAAGATTGAGGTAAAGCCCCGTTTGCCTCCAAAAAATAAAGCGAGACCCAAAAAAATTACTACTAACCAGATAATTTTGGGCAGCCGATAGTGATCAACGATATAAAAAAAATCCTTTTTGGCGCCCTCTCCTATGGCCGCTGGCTTGGCTATGACCACCGTTTCACCCGGTACTACTTTTTGGTGTGGCTGAATGGCGAAGAGTTTGCCGTGGTCAATAGTGATGATGCGGCCTTCTTCCGGGCCGTCGCTGATTTTTAATTGTACTGTCTGGTATTCTTGTTCGGCTCCATCCACGTCGGCGATACCAGCATCAATAATCTGTAGCACCCGTGCTCGATAATACGCATCGCTGGCTGGAGCCTCGGCCGCAGTAGGAGCAGATTGATCGGTGGCTGGGTTTTCGGTGGCCAGCGTACGCTGGTTCACTCCGCCGAACAAGCCCCAGATAATAACGAGCGCTAGCAAAGCTTTTCTTTTAGAAAGTAACATACATAAGAAATACTTTGATTGGTAAAAGCAGTATACCATTTTTTTGCCAAAAAAATAAATCGACCCTGATTTCTTCAGGGTCGATTTATGACTTTTGGTACTGAGCATCTGCCCAGTGATAATGTACGTTAGTATTATATGCAACTAAGTTGCGTTAGTCAAGAGCTGGCTCTGTGGATAAAATGATCGATATTATTGGTACGTATAATAATAGGTGTCCGGAACATACACGCGGGTGTAGGCAGCGGTTGCCTCAGGCTGGTAGGTGTATATTTCGTCAGACGATCGGTACGATTCGGGCTCAAGAGTGCGTTGATAGGAATCGTTTGCGAAAGTTCTGGTATAGGTATAGACCGAGGTTTTGGCGTAGCTCGGTGCCTGATAGGTGGGTATATTTTTCTCTTTTACATGCGGTTCATTTCGTTTGGTGTTTTGATAAGTGGCCGTGTTTGTTTCCCTGGTATACGTATTTTTTCGGTATTGATTTTTTGGCTCCGTCTTAGGCTCAATGCTTTGACTTGGGTAATACACCGGAGCTGGTGGCGTGATGTATGCCGCGGCAGGAGCCGGCACATAATTGGAAACTGGTGTCCGGTAATAAACTGGCGCGGCGTAGGATTGATTGAAAGTGGGGGCAGGGCGAAATGTAGGGGTAGTAGGTATTTCAGTTTCATTTTCTTCTGGGGTTGGTTCTATGAGTGTCCAGGCGAATGCTTTGTTTAATGGTGCGAAGAATGCGCTGAAAATTAGCAGCGGAACCAATAGGTGTATTTTCATATATTTTTTAGTTAATAATTTATCTACTAAATTAGAAATTGGTGAGAAGGGGGACAGGCTAGTGTGGGGGCACTGGCCTGTCAAAATCTGTAGTACACGGTGGGGACCGCAGACCACTGCGGTGCCCACCTCTTGTCTTGGTAGGCACCGATGATTTGAACATCGGCGCCTATCGCGAAGCGGTTCCAGAATGTGAGGTGGCTCCCCAGGCCACCTCCCAACCCCAGACCCCAGCCGCTCTCCTCGTGGAGGGCGGCGATCGATAGGATAGGCCCGAAGGCGAAACAGGCTCCTCCCCCCGAGGAGCACCACTCCTTCATCACACCTGGGTGGAGGCCGATATCGACCTCCTGCCCCCCTGCCCACACCAAGTGGGCACCGAGAGCGAACTCCCAGCCTTCGGCAATCTCCACGTGGAGTTCGGCGGCGAGCGGAGCCCATCCAGCGAAGAGCCCTCCTCCACGGCGTAGGCCGCCGCGGAACTCCGCACCCATCCCCAGTAGGAGACTGACGGTTGTTCCGTGTTCGTGCCCAGCGTGGGCGTGAGATGTGGGTCGTCGATCCGAGTCATCGTGGTCCTCATCCGCCCAGGCCAAGCCCGGACAGATAAAAAAGGACACGACCATCGCCAGAACGGCGACGGCCCTTTTTAGTTCGATTATCATTCTTCTCTCCTGCAACTTAGTTGCAATAAACCATAGTTTAATCAATCTGTCAACGCAACTTAGTTGCATTTATCCACAGGTCGCACCTTGCTCATCAATTATTTTTCACGTAGTATCACTTTAGTCACTTATTTTAAAATAGTAATTATGAAAAAAAATGGCATAGTGTTGGTATCGCTGGTTGTTTTAATCACTGCCTCTGTCCTGGCATATTCTAAAATCAATGAGAAGCACCCTGTGGCGGATCAGCCGCCGGAATCAAAGCTCTCGGTAGTAACTTCTTTTTACCCGCTCTATTTCTTTACCAAAGAAATTACCGGCGAGACTGCCGACGTTTACAATCTCACGCCAGCGGGAGTTGAGCCGCATGACTACGAGTTAACCACTCAAGACCGGGTAAAAATAGGGGAGAGTGACTTGTTAGTAATAAACGGCGCCGGTTTCGAGCCGTGGGCTGCGAAGCTACTCGGCGCTGGCGGCGTGCCGGCTGCTAAAATCGTGAACGCCGGCCAAGAACTGGCTATTGCCGCCGCGCCCGAAGAAGGTGACGGACATACTCATGGTGAGAGTAGTGATCACGAAGCAGAGAATCTAGCGACAGATCCTCATGTTTGGCTAAGCCCGGTTTTAGCAAAACAGGTGGTTGCCAAAATTAAATCAGCCCTTAGTGCGGCCGACCCAAAAAATGCCGGTTTATATGCAGAGCGAGAAGAGGCCTTACTTGCTAAATTGGACCTGCTGAACGAATCCTATCGAACGGGGTTAGCCGAGTGTAAAGAAAAAAATATCGTTACGTCTCATGCCGCCTTTCATTATCTCGCGGCGGCCTATGGTTTAAATCAAGTGTCCATTGCCGGGTTATCACCCGAAGCCGAACCGTCGGCCAAAGAGCTGGCGGAACTGGCCGATTTTATGAAGAAAAATAATACCCCGTACATCTTTTTTGAAAGTCTGGCTCCATCGGAATTGGCCGACACCTTGGCGCGAGAAGTAGGTGCCAAGACATTGGTTTTAAACCCGCTCGAAGGCTTGACGCCGGATCAGCTGGGCCAAGGCGAAAACTACTTCACGCAAATGCAGGCTAATTTAAAAAATCTGCGCACCGCTTTAGATTGTAAATAGAGGCTAGGGGAGCATCGGTAACCTTGATAATAGGCCCAATCTATGCTAGAATGTCTGGCATATGCAACAAGCTGCCAAAATTGTTTTAAAGGATTTGCAGGCCAAAGGTGAGCGACTCACTGATATCCGACGCGCCTTGATTGAAATCTTTAGTGCCGCTACAGAGCCGCTGTCCGTACCGATGTTATTATTAAAGTTAGAAAAGAAACAACTGTTCGCTAATAAAACTAGCGTATACCGCCAGTTAGCAGCTCTTCAGGAACATGGCCTTATCCATGAAATAAATTTAGCGAATCGGGCCAAGCATTACGAATTGATCCCGGATGACCATCATCATCATCTGGTCTGTCTCAAATGCAAGCAGGTAGAAGATGTAAGTTTTGAAGAAGATATCGTACGACAGGAAAAATATATCAATCGCCATCACGGCTTCAAGGTGGTTCGCCATGATCTCGAGTTTTTTGGCTTCTGCGCCAAGTGTCAGAAAAAATAAATTTAGATTAATTGAGTATTTTTTACACCATTTAATGGTGTATTTTTTATAGTCCAAATCATTTTGAACTAATTTTTCATCTTTTTAAAAACATGTTTTACTCATTTATAATATTTCGTCAGTAGTTAAGCTAAAATAAAAAATCGCTTTTACAAGCGATTCTTTTGGAGAAAAGTTCTCAGCGGGTCGGACGGGACTCGAACCCGCAACTTCTGCCGTGACAGGGCAGTGCTCTAACCAGTTGAACTACCGACCCAAATTGTATAAAGCTGCCTTATTATAAATAAGCTTGGTTAGCTTGTCAACAGCAAATTATACACCAAAAAACAAAAGATCCTGGAAGTGTTCGGTAATAGGCAAGTGGTAAAGGAGGGGGTACCACCACCACGTACCAAACACATTTCAAGATCTTTTCTAAGAATTCATAGTACGCTCAGAAGGATTATTTGTCAAATATGTCAATGTGGATAAACGCATTTTTATAGCAATTTTTTCTCTTAAATTAGATAAAATATGGCTAGTATAAGCTAAAGAGTATCAGTTTTATTAGGTGCCACCTGCCAGTCATTCTGACTAAGCAAAAAACCCCGAAAGTCAGGTGGATGTTGCTTGGGGTGAGTAAAAAAAACCACCTCCGCAGGGGAGGTGGTAAGGATGTATTGGGTTGGTTGCTTATTTAGCCATTTCCACAATTTTGTTGAACATGGCTGGGTTTTTGGCTGCAATCTGAGACAGGATTTTGCGATCAAGCAAAATATTCTTTTTCTTGAGTGCGCCCATAAACTGGCTGTAGGTCATACCTACTTTGCGGGCAGCCGCGTTGATTTTGATTTGCCACAAGCTGCGGGTGGTGCGCTTTTTCATGCGGCGTGAATCAAAGGCGTGCTGGCCAGCTTTCATTTTGGCCACTTTCGCTACTTTGATTTTTGATTTACGTCCCCAGCGGAAACCTTTGGTGTGTTTAAGGATGCCGCGGCGGCGTTTGGCGTGGAGCATGCCACCTTTAATACGAGTCATAGTGTAGGAATTAGCGTGTAGGAATTAGCGTGTAGGAATTAGCGGCGAAGAATCTAAGTTTCTACCAGCTAGTTCCTAACTCCTAAATCCTAGGCATTAGGTAAATTAATTTGCATAATGCGATTTAGAGAAGTGCTCATAATCACATCTGATTTTTTGTTACGTCCGACTTTACCATTTTCTCGGCCATTAAAATGATTCTGTCCGGCGGCGCGTTTTTCGATTTTACCGGTCTTGGTGACACGGTAGCGCTTGGCAGTCGCTTTGTGCGTTTTGAGTTTCGGCATATAATTATTAGGAATTAGCTTGTAGGAATTAGCTTGTAGTTTTTGTAAGTGTCTACAAACTAATTCCTAACTCCTAATTCCTAGTTTTTAGCAATAATCGCAGTCACTTTATTGCCCTGACGTTCGGTCGGCTGTTCCAGACGCACCGGAACTTCCTTGTTTATTTCGGCAATGAAATTTTTAAGAATATCGAAGGCGAGAGCGGCTTGCTGATTTTCTCGGCCGCGTAAAATGATTTCTACTTTAACCTTGTCGCCATCATTCAAAAATTTAAGCGTCTGATTTTTTCTGATTTCGATATCATGCTTGCCGATGCGCAGCGACAAACGTACACCTTTGATTTCGATTACGTGTTGATGGGCTTTGCGCAAACGAATTTCTTTTTCTTGGGCGTAACGGAATTGGCCAAAGTCAATGATCTTGGCTACCGGCGGCGTGGCTTTGGGGTTAATTTCTACGAGATCAAGCTCTTGTTCGCGAGCCAAACGCAGGGCAGCGGCAGTGGCCATTGCGCCCAACGCTTTTCCGGTTGAATCCAATACAAAAACTTCCGGAGCGCTAATCCCTTCGTTGTAAAAATGAATTTTTTTCGGATCTTCCGGTTTACGGGAACGGCGGGAAATACGCATATGTCAGTACTAAGTACTAAACAGAATAATCAAGACAGGTCGCCAGCTTAGTACTTATTGCTTAGTACTTACAGCTGGGTAGTGGAAGTGGCGAGAGTTGAACTCGCGTCCAAGAAAGCCAGTGACACCATACTACACGTTTACGACGTTTGGTAATGTCCTCGTATTTTTAAAGCGTCGAAAATAAACACGAGTAAGTCTGGCAAGGATTTCGGAAGTATGCCAGCAGACGGAGGCAGATTTCCTACTACCAGTGGTTTACACCGCTTAGCAGCTACTGGTTGTTACTGCGGCGATGGACAACGGCCGTTAGGCCATTGACGGCGCAAACGAGTACGAAGCGGCGCCGAAGGCGTTCGCTACGAATTGCTTGGCTTTGGAAAATAAGTTGGCACTTATTTGGTTGCCACCCAAGTTAACGAGTCTGGTGGCCGACTCGACGTGCTGTTGTCAAAGGGATTTCCTGTCGAAACCCGGCACTCCCTTTTGGGGAGGATGCCTCTTGTAGAAGCATGTAACCCTAGTAGTCTAGCACCATACAGCGGTGCTACGAATCAAGCGTTACACGAATTACATCTTTAATTGTTTTTTAACTTCACGGTCAATGTCTCGTTTTTTCAATACATCCCGTTTATCGTAGCTGTGCCGTCCTTTGCCAACCGCAATTTCAACTTTTATAAAGCGTTTTTTAGTATACACGTTAAGAGGCACGATTGTCAAGCCTTTTTCCAGGGCTTTACCCCGTAAATAATCGATTTCTTTGCGCTTCAGTAAGAGCTTTCGGCTCCGGGTAGGATCATAGTCGCTTTGGGGCCCCGCCGGGCGATAGAGTGAGATGTGAGCGTTCGTCAGGTTGGCGTTCGATCCCTGAAAGGTTACAAACGCCTCTTTTAGGCTGATATGCCCGCCTTTGACTGATTTTACTTCTGGCCCAGACAAAACCAGCCCTGCTTCATAGGTTTCGAGAATATCGTAATTAAACCGGGCTTGTTTATTTTGGGCTAACGAAGACATAAAAAAAGTCAAACCTGACCCCGTCAGTGTACTGATTAACTGGCGTCTTGTAAAGATTAGGCAGATTACGTATTCTTAATTTAAGATTAACCATTTTTGTACGACACAGGCTTTTCTTTTTCCGATATATCAGCTATACTCAGGTAAAATCTATAGTAAGATTTTCATCTTTTCCTTGTCTAAAAAATAGTTTTAAAGTCTGCTCAAATCACTTGGTGGCCCACGTTTTCGTTTTTTATGTCTACAGTTTCAAAAATTTCCTTGCACCCACGGTTAGCCGGAGTTATTGACGGGTTAATAAGTGTTGTTTTTTTGTGGGCGATCCGCTTTATTCATGAGTGGTGGATGGTGGCGGCCTGGGCACTTGCACGCTATGTGCTATGGGCGATATTGCTCCGGTTCGTTTACTACGCTCCCCAGCTGAAAAAAAGAGTGCATTTTTTTTCATTATTTTTATTCGCGCTCGGCAGTACCTTGTTAATTATCTTTGCCGACTGGCGCTGGTCGTATATTTTTTCTGCTGTCATATGGGCACTATTGCCCGCACTTAGTTTTTGGCTTTTGCCTCGCTCCGGACAAAATTTGTCTTTCATCAGCAAACCCGCCCGCCGGGTAGAGTTAATGCTCACGAGTATCGGGCTCGCCGGGTTATGGGCCGGCAGCGCGGCCAGTATCGTGTTTCATATTTTTAGCGGCCCGCCGTGGTGGCAATGGGTAGTAGGAGCTGGTATTGCAACGATAGCGGCCATCGTCTGGTGGCAGGAATATAATCTCACACTTAACACGCGCTTAATCCCCGCCGCGATTTGTTTATTTCTCTTGGTGTTGGAATACAGTTGGGTATTGAGTTGGTGGTCGATCGGCTACCTCACGAGCGGATTGTTACAAATCTGGTGGTGGTATATCTTGTGGCAATTATTGCGTTTTTATCTATCGGCCGAAGGAATTTTTTTCCGTCGTCAAGGAATTTTTTTGGCAATTAATGGGTTGTTTTTTTTGTTTAGTTTATTATTCATTATTCGTTGGAAATGAGTACTATGGTTCCTCCACATCTGCCGCCCCCAGCCTCTGATCTAGCTGCGCACAAACGATGGGTACGCGTAAAATTAATTTTGTTGATTAGCGCTCTCTCTGTATTCGCTGGTGTTACCGGCGGTATTATGGTTATTGGGTGGGTCTGGCCG
>CAZPCV010000012.1:0-13786 GCA_964585245.1 uncultured Gammaproteobacteria bacterium | reverse complement strand
CAAGAGTACGGAGGCGGAGTTTCTTATACGCATCAACTACCAGAAGCAGTACAACTAAGCGACCGTACGCGTCAGGAATTGAACGAGCGGATTATGACTGTGTATGAAAGTACAATTCCCACCGGATCGGCCAGCTATTCCGCGGTGAAAGGGCGTCACAGCCAGGCGGTGGTAGTGAGTTCGGATGGCTGGATAATTTTTTATGATCAAACGCCCGATAAAAATATCAAAAATTGGCGCGTAATCGGTTTTGATGGGGCCGTATATACTATTAGTGAATTGGTATCAGATGTACGTTCTGGGCTTACTTATGCCAAACTGAATGTTGATAAATTGCGATTAGACCGCCAGCAATTTAAAGTCGCTAATTTTTCTTTAGATCTTAAACCGCTCGACGAATTATTTGTGTATGATCAAGGGGGGTGGCAGCCAAGCGTGGCGCAATTTCCTGTCGCCCAGGTGCTTGGCGACGCGTATCTAGATTCTACGCCGAACGATTTCTACGCTCTGGACAAAGAATTTACACCTGGATCCGTCGTGGCTAATGCACAAGGAGAAATTACTGGCATCCTCAGGGATAAAAATATTGTCGCGTTGTCACGGTCGGTAATACGAGCGTTGCCAAATGTACTCGGGCAACAGCGGGCGATCTATGCGTCGCTGGGGGTAGAAGGGATTTTTAGCACCGATCAGCCGGTTCTAAAAGGCAATTCTGTACAGATGGGGTTCCTTGTCACTAAAGTCGTGAGCCAGGGTCAATTACGCCGCGGGGATATTATAGTAGAGATTAATGGGCAAGTTGTGACCAGTGCCACTTTGTGGCATACTATCAGCAGCAAGCCCGCCACGGTTCGTCTCACGGTACTTCGCGCTAATAAAAATATTGAATTAACAGTTCCTGTAGTGGAACTTTAACCTTTAGTCATTGGCTAATGTATGTATACTATTATTTTTAAACACTGGCGCTTGATACTGGTGTGGGCTTTGCTCGTAGCTGTGCTGTCTGGAGGGGTGAGCTGGTTATTCCCCAAACAATATAGTGCACAAAGCCGGGTAATTATTATTTCGCGTGACAAAAATGGGGTCGATCCGTATACCCAAGCCAAATCTGCCCAGCAAATCGGCGAAAATTTGGCCCAGATTATGAAAACCACGGATTTTTATGCCAAAGTCACTGAATCAGCGCCCGAAATTTTTACTGATAAAAAGTGGAAAAATTTAAGTGATCGCGACTTGCGCAAAAAATGGCAAAAAGATGTTGTTGGTGAAATGGCCTATGGTACTAGTTTATTAAAAATTATTGGCTATGGCGAAACACCCAACAAAGCCACTGCTTTGTCCAAAGCCGTATCGGCGGCTGTGGTCGCGAATGGTTGGCAGTATGTGGGAGGGGATGTCGCGATCAAAGAAGTAGATAGCCCGCTCGCGTCCCGATTGCCAGCTCGCCCTAATATTTTGTTGAATACCGCCGTTGGGTTTGCGGTAGGGGGGTTGCTTGCTGCTTTGTGGATAGTACGGTCTAAGCATAATTAGTACTCATTTTTTTCCAACACATCTTTGTGGAAAGAATAAAGCCAGCACATTTCAAATCAGTAGAAGAAAGAACAAGCCAGCTTAATTGGTGCGAAGCATCCATCGCCAGACTGCACACAGAATTGACAGATACAAACTTTCTCAATTTTTTCATACTCACTTTACAGAGTTTGGCCGAACAATCAGCAGCCCTAAAAAAAAATTTTAACCAAGAGCTGATTCAAGATTTAAAGGAAAAGATAACTAATCTAGAATCAGTTGTCGCCATGGTTAAAAATCTAGAGTCATTACAGAAAAAATTGTCGGCAGAAGATTTAGAAAAGCTCCCTTTTTCGTCCTATTTTGAGGATATTACTCTCAAATTACGTCGCTTAGCCCAGTTGGAAGAGTCGGTTTCTTTTAGCACGTTCGACACATTCCCAGAAGAAAAACGAATGAGTTGGGATAATTTATTTGATCGAACCACATCTAAAATCGAAGATTTAAAAAAAATGATAGATTTCTATCATTCGCCTGAGCCACAAAACGAGGATCAACCTTCAAATTATGCAAAAAAAATAGTCAGCCGACGCCCTCCGCTTTTGGCTACTCATCGCCCCGATGGTGCTGAAGTTGTGTACACTTCCGAAATTCCCGCGCAGCCACTGGTGTTGCAAGGTGATCTTGCTTTGCCCGAAGAGGATGGTTTGTTAACAGATGAAGATAGGCGAGTAATTCATGCTGATCGGAATTTAGTGAGTACAAGTGAATCTAACATACCTGCTGATTTTATTTTTAATAAAAATCCTGAATCTGGCGTGAGCCAGCTATCTGCAAACACCGATATACAAAGTTTGCCCAATTCCAGTGAACCGGCGGCTCCGTATATCGGAGTGCCCGATCATATATTTGCCCAGAACAGCAGAATTGCAGAAATTTCATTGCCGGTTTTGCCTGCAGTAAACAATCGGGTTGTCAATCCGCTTACGGATAGACACGCACTAAGCATGGAAAACCTAGTTATCGCGGATGATCAACCCGAAAATACAACAGACATGCCGGTTATACAAGAAAATAATGTTCCCTTACGAAGAGAAAACGGATTTAACGCATGGTATAATCGCAATAAAAAAACCGTCTTGTCACTGGTGTCTGCGGCCGGGTTGGCTCTGGGAATAAAAATTGGCTCTGAAATTTCGCCAAATGAACAAAATCTCACTCCGGTGGTGCCAGCAAACTCACAGATGCAAACTGAAACCAAAACGGAAAGACGTTTAACAGCTCATAATCAAATGGACGCTTCCAAAATTCGGACAGAAGTTGAACCCTCGCCGATTAATGATATGGGCGCCATACTTGATCAGTCATTGAAAGGTTTCCAAGATGTGACCATTGCCGGAACTATAAAAGGAAAACGGCAGGTTTTTAATAAAAAAGAGTTAGTACGGTATTATGTTGACCACCACATTAATTCGTGGGCGAAAAAACAAAGCACAATGGTCGACGTGACCAGGGATGGTAAAACTGGTCAAACTATATACCTAGTGCGCCCAGGTAGTGAACAAGAATTTAAGGAAAAAATTGTTGTTCCAGCTATAAAGAAAGTGGAAAAAAAGTTAAAAAAGTTGGGTTTCACACAATCACCGGCAACAGATTGACAAAATCCTAAAAATATGCTATAGTTGGCTGTTTTTAGCCAAAAATTACTCTTAATCTCTTATCCTATGAACGCAAGCCGCGAATCACGTTCTGCTGAAAATTATGTTGATCCCTTTTTAGAAGAGTTTAATAAGAGGGACCCCTTAAAAAGGGGTAGAGATAATGAAGAGTGGAAAGACCCTTTTTTAGCGGATCTGCAAGAAAGAGAGGCGGCAAAAGAAAAAAAATTTCCACCTGTAATAGTAGTGTCTCGGGATCTAAATCACCCCGAGGATAATAGGAAAAGTATAGGCAAAAAAGGGGTAAAAGATAACACTAATTCAGAAACGCCCATCGCTGCCAGGGTAAAGGCGGAACAGGATGCAGCCAGCCGGGCCGGGCTATCACCTGCTACAGCCAACAGGCATTTGCCGGGCACGGCTATTCCTTTAGACAAAATGCCTGCACCTTCACGATCTGCAGAGCAAGATCCGGTTGATTTTTTTAATAGCACATTAGACTCTGTTTTGGCCAACGCCCCACAATCGGCTAACAGCTCTAAGCCTGCATTGATGCCGCGCCCAAAACGAGCAAACGCGGCCGATTTAAAACGTCGTTTAACAGACACCGCGAGAAAGTCGTCTGAAAAATCAGAAGAAATAGTGGCGGCAACCACGATGTTGAAGCAAGAGGTTGACAGTTTGAAAAAACAACTATTAGGAAACCCTGAATTGCAAAAACAGGTTAACGAAGATATAGAAAGTCTGCAAAAATTAGTAGAGGGTGCTACCAGTCGCGAGGCGGTTGCCGAAGCACAGGCAGAATTAGCAGATTTAAAAGGGATTATAGAATTATCATTGCGGACAGAAATAGCCAGTTCGGATACTTCTAAAGGCCAGGCAAAACCCTCTTTAGAAAGCGCTCCCAGTCAAACTATGAGAACAGGTGAGACAGTGGTTGCTGATAAAAATAATTCACCAATTACTACCCAGCCGAAAACGATTGTTCAGGATACAATGCGTCGTGCCCCGCCGGATTTGGTAGAATTACCTTCGCGAGCCGGAGAAATTTCGGTAAAAAAGAACGCCGTCACTCCTGAGCTTCCAGCAAAAACCCATTCAATGATTGTTGATAATGAAATATCATCTTCGTCTCCTCGCCCGGTGGTTGATACCACACAAATTGTCGCGCCCGTTGCCAAATCAGGTGGCTGGATGGCGCGTCTCAAAGAAAGTAAATTGGCCAAAGCAGCCGCACTGGTTACCGCTCTTGCGATCGGGTCGATATCAGATGGTGTCGGCCGCCTGTTTGGCGCGACTGAAGATGATGCTAAAACGAAGATTGAAGCCAGAGTAAAAAACACGGAAAATCCCACGGCTCCGACAGGTATTAAAAATGCCTTTCAACCATCTTCGCTAGAGCGTTCCGCTTCGGTTGCCCAAAAAACTCTGCCCGATCAGTCTGCTGGCATTGTGGTGTCGGCTGAATCAGCCGCGCTCGAAGATAACCTCGCAAGCGATAATCCCTTATTAAAAAAATGGAACGCCGAGGTTAAAAAAATAGATGGCAAGACTGTCGTAACTATCGATGCTAAAAAAGCCAACGCCAGCTATCTCAAATATAACGAACATACCTTGCGCGGGTTGATTGCCAACACTGCTGGTTTTGATCAAAGAAAAGTAGGCAGTCTACAAGGGCGTGCCGAATTGTTGTATATCCAAGACCAGTTGCAAACGAATTATTCCGATCTATTGCATATTAATACGCCCAGTTCATTCACCGTGACCGATTACGATCAGTTCGTGTCCACTGTCCATGATTTGGCTCATGAAGCTTTAGGGGCTAACTTAGACCAAGTAAAATCAGCGTGGGCGCCGAAAGTGAGCGCGAAGAATGTGGGAAAAAGTCTAAACAAAAATTAAATCTTTTGTAGTCAATAGCTGATTGTGGTATACTTATCGATAATTTATTGTAAATTTTTTGTATGTCGGATGCCACACTTAGACAGCCCGTTTTATCGGATTCGGAATTACATTCAGCAGCTATTGATAATGGCCATCGATTAGGATTTTTAATTGCGAAATCCCCTGTATTGTCTGATCAGGAAAAGGAAGCTCTTCTGAACCTATTACCCGAAATGACTGCTGACCAGCTCGATCAATTAGCCACGGTTTTAGAAGCGCAATTGGCCAATTCTTTGTCTGCGGACGTAGACAAGGTTGCGGTAGAAAAATTACAGACAGCGGAAGACGAATACGACGAAAAAATTGCAAACGCTCAAGATCAGGCTTTAAATCAGTTATATCGCTTGTCAAAAGAGATCCCTGATTAATTTAAAATATAAAAATAAAATGAAGCCAGTGGTGAGTGCGCAAGACGTAAATTATAGCGATGAAAAAGGGGTAAACCCTTCTTTTGACATTGATGACGAAAAGGAACTGTTAAAAATAAAAGCCAAGGCCATACAGTTAGATAGAGAGTTGTTGAAAGAAATTGATCGAGTAAGAGCCAAAAAAATAATACAAACACTTCGTAAAGACTAGGTTTTCAATAAGTGGGTTTGATTTTTATCAAGTCTAAAATATGAGTAAGAAGCCAGAGGGAGCTCCTGTTCCGCAAGATCATCACCGAGAAGCGGTGCAACAAGTTAAGGAGTACATTAAAGGAGAAATAAAAGGAGGGTCAAAGGCCTGGGATGTCTCTTTGGCTGTACATAAACATAAAGAAAGTTTGGAGCTAACTCCAGAAATTTTGGAATTAGTAGATAAAGTTAGAGTTCATCATGATGAGTTGGTTCAACTGTTACAAGACGGAGCCACAGAAGAAAAGGTTCAAACGTTGCTAGCTGATGTAAAAGATTTTTTAAATAAATCAGCAGCCGTGGTTAATCAATTGCTCCTCAGATTCAAAAGCCATACACAAGTTGTTAGCGAAGCAATCCCTCAAAGCACAGAACGAGGAAAAAGAGTTAAAAAAGGTCCCGTAAAAACAACAAGTGAGAAGGGTGAACAACGTCATACTGACGAAGAAAAGGGCTCGAAAAGAAAAAAGGATTCTCATAGAAAGCCTAAAAATGGTGAAGATCAGCCTGAAATGAAAGAGCCTGGGTATATTACTACTCAAGCAGAAGAAATAGAGTCTTTTGAAAGAGGAGTGGCAGATGGACAGTTCTTCTTAACAGAAGCAATGGATTCTTTGGAGCAAGCAGTAACCGAAAAAAATCTTACCGCAATTCCCAAAAAAATACCGTCTGAACTTGTTCGGATTGGGTGTTACTGGGCGGCAGTCCGTGCAGGTTTTCCTGACGAAAAAGCTCGTGAATTAGCGGTACGTGCAGAAGCTAGATTTCACAAACATCGTACTACTATTCTCGGCGATTATGAAAATCGTCCCGAAGAGGCTTTGGCAGTAGCCAATGAAATTTTAAACGAACTTGCCACAGAAATACCTGACGATAATCGTAAAAGATTGTATGTAGCTACTTTGTTGAATACCCAGGTGTATAACGGAATAAAAAATAAAGAGGCAGCCAAAGCAGTGGCTATGGCTGCAGTAGCAAGCTATGATAAAAAACACCCTAAACCTGAGCGTCGTAGCGATACGGCCAAAATTGAAGCTAACAAGGAGGCAAAAGAATCTGGAGAAATAATATTTCGCAGTGGGGATTATTGTGTCGGGCTTAAAGATCCCAATGAAGACGCTTTTGTCAATTTGCCTGATAAGGGACTATTCGCCGTTTGTGATGGTGTAGGTGGAGCAAAAAATGGTCATAAAGCCTCATCGATAGCTACAGAGACATTACGAGCTAATTGTAATAAATTTGATAGAGATAAAATTACGGAATCTGAGATGGAGGATCTGATCCTTGAGATTTTGAATGAAGCCAAAGATAAAATGGAAGAAGTGGCAAACGGAGACTCGGAATTAATAAAAATGAAAACCACTGTTTCGCTAGTAAAGTTTTGGCGTAACAAAGAAAATAAATTAATTGCGACCGTAGCAAATTTAGGGGATAGTCGAGTATATAAAGCAGATTCAAATCACGTCTTCGTTAAATTAATTAAAGAAGATTCCGCTTTTGATATATATATACAAGAATGGCAGAATCAGGGTTGGATTAATGAAGATGAGGAGCGGCGCTTATCTGAACTAATGGATAATAATTTTTTTGATAATGTCGTAAATGAGAGTGATTTCGATGTTTTTGACGCTAAATTTAAGCCTCTTGTAAAAACTTTATTTGAAAAACGTAATGAAATTACCCAGTCTCTGGGTCCTTTGGGAGTAAGGGATGGCATAAGAATAGAACATTTTGAAGTAAAGCCTGGTGATCGTTTTATAATTACCAGTGACGGTATTCATGATAATCTAACCGATTCCGAAATAGCCAAATATGTGGCCTCTCGCACTGATAACGATGCCAAACAATGCGCAGAGCGTTTGGGCATTGAAGCTAAGCGTCGCAGCCAAGAAGGCGGTATGCGCTCTAAGCCAGATGACACGACCGCAGTAGTTATAGATATAGAAAAAAAAGTTGAAAAGATTCCGACTGAAGCTGTCGGTGCACAATCTGGAACAGTAGATAAAAGAGAGCAAAAGAAAGAAATACCACCAGAGTTTCGAAATTTTGCAGGGCCTGGGGCGGTGGATTTTGCCCGTCGGGCAGTAGAAGAGGCTAGCGCGAAAGATTCGGTTGTCAAGCCATCTCCCAATACTCTCAGTGGTAAAACAAACGAGCAGATTGTGCAGATCGGAGCCAGTTGGTATGCCTGGCACAATGTCGAAGGCTGTAAAGGCAAGGAGAGTGCTAGCAAACAATTTGCTGCCGAAGCCTTGCGTCATTATCAAGAGTGGGTAACCGCCGAACAAGAACGACAAAAGTTTTTAGAAAGCGGAGTAGGTACTGGTGCTTTTACCCTCGTAAAAGATGCTCTCGTAGCTATTAAGCAGGCTCGTCGTGAGAAAAAACAAATTCCTAAAGGGATTGATTTTAATGATTATCTAAAAAACCCTCAATATACCGTAGGAGCGGGTGCCTATCTCAAGGCCCTGGATGCAGGAGACGCCAACCCCGAAAAACAAGGTAGAAATGCTGAGGCAGAATTTGCTCGCCAACTCAAAGATCGAATTAAAGCCTTTTCCAATACTATAGAATCTGCTTTGCAAATGTCTAAACAGGTGATTAGAGAGAATGAAGAACTGCGATGGGAAAAAAGTAAAAAATTAGCGGCTGATGTCGATCAGTCAGTTATAATCGGTCTGGGCAGATATCTTCATGCCGTGATTTATGAGGGAGCTGGTCAAGAAGAGGCGACTCAAATTGCTCGTGAATTGCAAATAAGACTTGGTTTGATCTCAGAGCCTGCTGTAGCACGACAAAATCAAGAAGTTGATGGTAGAGCGGCGGAAGAATCCATGCGAGACGCTCGAGAATTAATTGCGCACGGTGGTTTTAATCTAGAGCGTGCTAGAACCGAGCTGGAGAAATCTGAAGCGAATTTTGACGATCCTGATCCGGCTCTCGTCGTCGGAGAGGGTTGTCACTATTATGCTATAGATGTTCTTCATTTGTCCGAAGAGCGGGCTGAAACGCTGGCTCAAGAGGCGGAGACGCTATATCGTCGTTATTTGGAATTCACTGAAGAAATGAAAGCAATTGTGTTTACTGATCGGTGGGTATTGGAATACGCTGGCCCCGAAGCTACAGTGGATGATGAAGCATTAAAAACAGAGGGCGGTAAAGCCCCAGAAAACATAGATTTTGAGACCCTTGATGGTCAGGCAAACACTCTATACAAAGCTATACTTGTCTACGGCGTAGACCGAAATAAATTGCCAGAGGCTTGGGTAAAAGAAATTGCAAAAAAAGCTAAAGAAAATTTTTTGGCCAAAGGTAAAAAATTAATCCGAGAAGTGCCGCCCGATCGTACGGATGGATTTACATTGCCTCCGCAAAAAATTGATAGAAAACACGTTCCCAATGCCGATGCTCAAGAAAGACTCGAAGCCGAAACCTATGCAGTAGAGGATTATCAAAAAAATGCAGATCATTTGCAAAACACGATAAGCATATTACATCGTTTGGATCATCTGCGCTCTAACCCAATCGTTGCAGATTTGTTCGTTACGGCCCATGAGCATCAATATAATGCGCTTGCTGATCGGATGGAAATACAGGATCCAAGCAACGCTCGCTATCCCGATTTGATTAACGATGTAAAGCGACAATTTGCTTTGGCTGTGTATGACTTACGTAAAGCTGTTCAAGCAATAGAGAAAAAAGTTAGACCGTAGCGCATTGATCCATTATTAATAGTGTCGTTAGTTTTTACATATGACCCCTTCTTCTACAGTTTCCTCCGCTACCGACGAGAAGAAAATCCGCCAAAAGTTAGCGCTAGTACGCCAAAAAGTAGCCTTGGCTGAAAAACAAGGTAAAGATTTAAAGAAAAAGTTACTGAAGGATATCGATAAAACCAGAGCAAAAAATTTGCTAAACTCCATTACTAAGTTTAAATAAATATGAGCGATACACACCCCAGAATGTCGCGTGAACATGTTATGCGGAGAAAAATGACTGCCGACTTACAACATCCAGAAAAGTCCCCAGGTCATCTGCGTGAATTTCATGAGGCTCATGATCGTTTGAAAGCCAGTGAATTTTTGAAGGAAGTTGGAGACGCTGCAGCGAGACTCTCTGCTATTCAGGCCGAGTTAGAAAATTTGTCTCGGCAATGGGATCAAATTAAAGGTAGCGGGGTGAAAGATGAAAATCATGAGGCAATTACCACCTACCGAGAAGCCGTTAAAAAGTTACAGGCCGAACTAGAAGGATTAGAAAACGAACTTCTAACTAGCCAAGAAGTCTGGAACAAAATTAAGTCTGAAGTTAATGATCTAAAGGCCGGTGACAAACTCAAAGCTGGTTTAGAATCTTTTAAAAAAGAAGCCCAAGAATTAGAAGCGTTAATGGTTCAAGCCGATGCAAACATTGCTATCCGCCCCATGGTATTTAAATTATTGAAGCGGTTGCAATCATCTATTAATCCTGCCTCTCCTAATACAGCGACTGTAGAAAACAAAGCTTCTACCGTGACCCCTTTAGTGCCAGATCAAATAAAAGTAGATGTTAAAAGAATACAAGAACAGGCGGCAGAGGAAAAAAGGAAACAAGAGTTAACAGAACTTAGGAAAAATTTCCAAAAAACAATAAGCGAAATGCCCGGGTTAGTCAATGAAGATATTGATACGTTTCTTGGTGATCGCAACTACACAAAATACGATGCTGATGCAAAAGACTCGATTGAACAAAAAAAGGCAGAAATTTTGGATTTAAAGACAGAAATTGAAAATTTATTGGATTCAAATATACAAATCGAAGTTAGTTTTATTAGAGATTTGCAAACAACATTGGAAGAAAAGATAAAAGAGTTTACAGAAGAATTGTCTACGTTCATATTGAGCGCTGATCTTGAAAATAAAAATCAAACCGTAACTGAAGACAACGAATCACACGTGACTGAAGACCACGAACCAGACATTGATGTAGAGGATACCGTTGCTGTTGCCCAAACTGCACCAGCAACGCCTAAAAAGAAGAGTCTATGGAGCAGAACAAGAGAATTGGGTAGCCGTGTAAGAGAAGCTTTTCGACACAAAGAAGTTCGCGAAAAAATACCTAAAATTGCTCTTGATACCGTTACCCGAGTGTTTGGAGTTAAATTCTTGATTGATGTCGTAGGGTATGGTTTTAAAAAAGGAGATCTGTACGCGTACGATAAAGATAGTAAAGTATTGGAAGTGGAATTGGCAATAATGAACACGCTCATTATTGATACGGCGCGTGATATTATTGAACTTAAAGCTAATAACCAATTGGCCGCGGATGAGCGAGATCAGAAAATTATGGGTAAGTATGAAGAGATTGATAAAGAAATCAGGAATACCGATCGTATTCCTGGCCCAGAAAAACAGATTCTATTATCAAAATTGAAAACCATTATCGATAGTTATGATGCAGCTAAAAAGAATGCGGCAAAAGAACATAAAGAAAAAATAAAATCTACCCTTCGTGAACATGCGCGCAATAAGATTAATGGAGTAGGCTTGGTTCGTGATGGATTAAATACCGTGCTTTTGGCAGCTGGTTTGCCTGGTATTCGATCAGTAGTTTTTGCTGGTTTAAGCGCCTACGAACGTTTCGCACAGACTAAACGTGAACGTCAAGACTCTCTTGGTGGCAATACTAGAACAGCGGTGTTGGCAGCACAAGAATTCGGTAGGGCTCTTATTTTTAAGGGGCGCAAAGAAAATGCTTCTCCCGTGCAGCGTGGATTAGACGGTGTCGCAGCTGTGGGCCAGGCTTTGGCAGTGCTAGGTATTGGAGCACGGGCCTTTTCTTCGGATGCGCCGAGTGTGTTTGGTGCTGGCCAATTTAAAGAGTTGATAGCATCTTTGAAAGATAGGGGAGCAGCCGGAACCGCTGGCCACAATATTTGGACCAATGCCGCGCGAGTTTATAATACGCCTGCCAATTTGCGAAAAGCCGCTGGTCATTTGTTGCATACAGACAAAAGCCCTGTTTTTCAGGATGCAGGTGGTAAAACTGTTCCGGGAGTTAGATCTGCTATTGCAGTAGAGCCTGTCATTAAAGTTTCTTCCCCTGATAAAACAAACTCTAATAAGCTTAGTACTAATATCACGCTCGATAGGTTGCTTAATGGGCTAAGTACATTAGGCACGGTAAATCAGGACAATTCAATTCATATCAAAGTTGGTGGTCGTACGGTCGAATCTGCCCTTACGCGAGTAGCACTCGCCGCTATGTCCGACAGAGTAGGCGGCGAGCTTGATTCCGCCGAAGCGGCGCAAGCTACGAATGTTGCCGCTAACCTAAAACAATTATTAGGGGCTGGCCGGGGCAGCGCACATGATGTTGTGATGCGTCATCACGGTGAAGTGCATACCATAGTTAAAGCCGAGGATACCCGGGGTGTTATTGAATATGATAAAAAATCCCATACTATCAAAATTTTGGATCAAGAAAATTTCAAAAATAAAATTTTGAACCCGCTGGTCGAGCGCGCCACCAAAGGCAGTGGGGGTAAATCTGCTATCGGCAATCATTCTGGAGCAGCCGAAGCAGCACGACATATAAATTGGAGTAAGGCTGCACACGATATTGATGAACAGGAATTAAAAGTTGCAAAGTTTGGGGCAACGAATTCTTCAGGCGGCCGAGTCGGAGGTAGCGCTCTCGCAATGGGTTCAGCGCAGCTTTCCGGAGACGCGTCTGGTCGGATCGCCGATCCTTATTATAATTTGGCTCATGATATTGGCAGTGAGAGTGCTCCGGCAGATCTGTCAACACCTCCTAATTACGAGGATGTGACTACGCTTGGTACCCGAGATAGACTTCGTGCACCTGGAGGTTTGTTTAATCCGTTCCCCGAGGAGGCAAAGTTATCCGAAGTGACACGGCTCTCGGACGGCAGTTATGCGCGCAACGAACAGGCGGGAGCGATCCAAGAAGACCTCGATGCGCTAGCGGCTGGAGCTGCACGTTCCAAACAAGCAGGTGAGATGTTGCGCGCGTTAAATCTTCCCTCAGCTGAAGTAAGCCAAAGAATCAATCTTTTGGACGCCCGCTTTAGCCGCCGTTTCGATAATATAAATGTTTCTCGTATATCAAGAGCAGTCTTGGGTGATGGGCAAAAGAGTTTGCAAGATGCGGTGCGTAAGATCCAACAAGAAATGGATAATGTGATGGCTGGTCGGGCAACTTCTTTGTCAAAAGAGCAGGTAGAGCTGGTTCGAGACTATGTCCGACGCCCGAATGATTTTAAAATAGTCGAACGATTGTTCGCATCGGTAAAAGGGATAAGCGGTCGCGCCAACGAGCTCGGCTTCGCTTCGCTGTTCGAAGGACCCCAGCTTAACGAAAACCGGCCGTTTTTTGCAGTCCCCGGCAGTTCCGTAGCTAGAGTATATATGGAAACTACTGTGGGCAGTGGGCAAGGTACCCGGCAAGAAATAGCTCTTAATGTGGGCCCCAGGTTTCATTTTGAAACTACCGGCACTGAGCTTAGGATAGTGGATGCTAAGGGTATTCCGCTAAATACCCCACAAACAAACTTGTGCATTTTTGAGGCCAATGACCGGGAAAAATTGCTAAAGGCCGTGGATTTTATAAGAAAACTTAGCTTTTAAGAGATAAATTAAGATCAATTTTTAAGTAAACAGCTCTTGACAAGAGAGCTGTTTTGTGCTATTATATGTTGTTATGTTAAATAAATCAGCTTAAAGAGCGATTTATAGCATAATGAAAGAAGTTAAAAATAGTTTAAAAAAAGGTTAGTGTCCTTGACAAAAGTCTGATTATGTGATATAGTATGTTGTTAAATAAAAAATGATAGAGTTTATAGAGCGAAGAGAGACGCTGTATAAACCAAGATAAATAATTTGCTGCTTTTATATCTCTCTATTTAGAGAGATTTTTTATCTCTAAATCAAGCGCCTTACGGATACGTAGAGAGGTTTTACACCGAAGCTTCTCTATGGACCCCTAAAAAGGTTCGTAGCTCTTTCACAATCTGTTTCATGCAATAGTAATCATAGAGAACTAGTGATTGCAGGA
>CAZPCV010000011.1:27517-33817 GCA_964585245.1 uncultured Gammaproteobacteria bacterium | reverse complement strand
GAGCGCGTCACTGATAATGACGAGGTCTGAGGTTCGATTCCTCAATCGCCCACATATTAAAATACCTTATCAGGGTATTTTTTTGTGCTTGTTTTTTTTAACGAAATGTGCTAGCTTCAAGTTGTTGTTAGTTCTTTGACAAACGGCTTATCTCTGGGCCGCTTTTTTGTTTACATAATTTTTTGTATGAATAAAAAAGTTGGCTCGTGGTGAGCTGACATAAAAAGGAGGACAAATGGTGCGTTTCTGGCGGGCCATTTGGTCCGCTTTGGTTCTGGTATCCACACTCGGGGTAATCCTCCCTCGGGTGTGGTGGTATGCCCTTGGCTACTTCGGCGCATATTTGCCGTATGCGCCGATTATCAAGGGCTTGTCCAAGGGGTGGTTGGGCGGATCCGCTCTCAGCGGGTTTGCCACGCTGCCCCTTAGCGTTGCCGCGGCCACGGTGACGACGATGTTTTACTTCACGATCCTGGGGAAATGGCGGCATGCGACCGCTTTTCACCTTGGGTCGTGGCGTTTGCCCAGACCGCGCTGGGCGACGTTTCTGGCCGGAGTGTCCACCTCCGGCATCATGTTGACCACCACCTTCGCGTACACCCTTCGGGGTGTGTCGGTGGTGTTCATCATGTTACTACTCAGGGGCGGGATGCTCCTGCTCGGGCCGCCGTTGGATTGGTGGTTCGGGCGGCGCATCCGCTGGTGGAGTTGGGTTGCCACAGCCCTCACCATCGGCGGCCTCTTCGTGGCCTTCTTGGAAAAGGAAGGCTACGAGATGAGTGCGATCGCGGCGCTTGACGTCGCGGTCTATCTCGTCGGGTACATCGTTCGACTCCGAGCTATGGCAAAGCTCGGCAAGTCGGACGACCCCAACGTAAGTTGGGGGTATTTTGTGGAAGAGCAGATGACGGTTACTCCCGCCGCCCTGCTCTTCCTAGTGGCGATCGCCCTGGTTGGACGGGGCGATATAGCGGAGCAGATCCGCTATGGCTTTATCGGGGTGTGGAGTACCCCGATGTGGCCACTCCTTCTCCTGGCTGGCTTCCTTAGCCAGCTGACGGGGATGTTTGGGGGGCTTGTCCTGCTCGAAAAGCAGGAAAGTTCCTTCTGCATCCCGGTCAACCGGGCCTCAAGCATCCTGGCCGGATTGCTTGGGGAGACCATACTGCTGGCTTGGTTGGGGAAACCCTTGCCGAGCAAGTATCAAGTGGTCGGGGCAGCGTGTGTGGTGGCTGCCCTACTGGTTCTGAGCATTCCACCGCTGCTGGAGAAGCGGTGGCAGGCAAACAAGCGGAAGAGGATGCCGCTACGTCGCCTGCGGGTTCGGAGGAGCCCGAAAGTGCTCAAATCTCGCCAGCGTCAGAAGCTGGCGAGTCAGGCGCGCAAGCGCCTGAGGAGAACGGGTAAATAGGGAGTTTAAAGCCCCGCAATACTATTCTTTTTTTGAAGGTAATGTTGCGGGGCTTCTGTATTTTTAGGGATAATTCGTCTATGATAAGAACAGATAGGGCTAAGAATTTTAATACCTGTATGCCAAAAATATATATCGAAAAATTAATTCAAGGCGGGCAGGGCCTGGGTCGCCTAGGTGACAAAGTAATTTTTGTGTGGGGGGCCTTGCCTGGTGAAGAAGTAGAATACCGCATTCTTAAAGATAAGCCGCGTTATAGCGAGGCCGTAGCAACAAAGATTATCACCCCTTCTCCCTGGCGCGTGACAGAACACGAAGATCATTATTTGGCCTGCTCACCCTGGCAAACATTGGCTATTGCCGAAGAAGAGCGCTGGAAAAAAATGATTGCTATCGAAACGTATCAAAAGATCGGAAAATTCTCGCCCGAGTCTCTCGAAATAGTACCTTCGCCTCAAGAATACGGATATCGCACCAAGATAGAATTTGGATTTACGACCGATGAAAAGGGGAGTCTGACTCTGGCGGTGCGAGAGCGAGATTCCGCTCAGCTAATCCCAGTGACGGCCTGTGTTTTGGCCCATCCGACCTTGAATAAGGCCGCACAGTATATTCTGATTTGGCTCAAAGAAAATTATAGTACGGCCAACCAATTGGATTCATTAGTATTGCGTTGTACCGAAGAGGGGCAAGTGATTGCGCGTTTGGTAGTGAATACTCCCGAGTTTTTGTTCGGCACTTTTATTTTAGAGGCAGGTTTAATAGGCTTTGAGATACGGGTAAAAAAAATTGGTAGTACAGATAAACCGTTGTTCCAGGTGGGGGCTACCGAGCTTAGGGTGATTTTGGGCGCCACGTCATTTGTTAGCGGGCTTGATAGTTTTTTTCAGATCAATCTGCCGATGTTTCAAAGCGCGTTGTCGGATATAAAGTCGCAGGTGGTACCACGTACGCACGTACTTGATTATTATGGAGGAGTTGGAGCGATCGGTTTATCAGTGGCGCGCATGGCGGAACAGGTAACGGTGGTAGAAGAAAATCCAGCTGCGGTTGGTTTTGCAGGGCGCAATATTAATGATAATAATCTGCCGAACGCCGAGGCGGTTTGCACTACGGCTGCTAAGGCTCGTAATTTAATCAGTCGTGACAAAACAGTTATCGTCGATCCGCCACGTACGGGTTTAGAAAAAGAAGTGGTAGCTACCCTTTTGTCAGAATTGCCAGAACGTATTATGTATTTGTCGTGTGATATTGCTACCCAGGCCCGGGATTTAGGAGCCTTGTTATCTGCGTATAAACCAATTTTTTCCCGTTTATATAACTTTTTTCCTCATACGCCTCATATCGAAGCCCTGTTGGTGTTAGAGCGTCGTTAGGGGTAAGCGGTTAGATTTGCAAAAATGTGCAAAAAGGCGTATACTACGCCGGTTAGGTTCATTTTTAAACATATTTATGATAGAAAATCGACAACGTCTGTCGGTGGCGCTTGGAGCAGTTGGGTTGTTTTTTTTAGAATTAATCAAAGTCGTGGCGCTCGCTGGAGTGACTATTTTTTTGGTACGTTATTTTTTGTTTAAGCCTTTTTATGTAAAAGGCGCTTCGATGGAGCCGAATTTTCATGACAAAGAGTATCTGATTATCGATGAGCTTAGCTATCGTTTCCACGATCCGGTACGCGGCGACGTGATCGTGTTCCGTCCGCCGGAAAACACGAAGGAATATTTTTTGAAACGTATTATCGCTTTACCGGGCGAACATGTGAAAATTTCCGAAGGCCGGGTGATTATTTATAATGCGGAACACCCGGAAGGGGTGGTGGTGGACGAAACGTATTTGCCTGATGATGTTTTAACGCTCGGAGAAGTGAACAAAGTTCTGGCCGCTGATGAATTTTTTGTAATGGGGGATAATCGACCGAATAGTTACGACTCACGACGTTTCGGCGCGATTGAGCGCAGTTCCATTGTGGGGCGGGCCTGGGTCAGGGGTTGGCCCTTCGATCGCGTGACTGTCTTTAGTCCCCCAGCTTTTACTTTTTAGTTTTTTGTCGCTACTTTAAGTTCTTGATTATACTCTGTATGAATATGAAAAATAAAAAGAATAAAATGAACACTAAATCAATCGAAAAGAAACTAGTGAAAAAAGAGACCTCTTCGGTCGAAGCTCCGGAAAAAGAAAAAGGCAAAAAAACCTATTCGGTATTGCGTGGCATGCATGATATTTTGCCCAAAGAAGAAAAATATTGGTTGGCATTTCAAACGGTAGGCTCCAAGCTGGCCGAATATTTTCAATTCGGGCGGATCGATACCCCTATTATCGAAGAAGCCTCATTGTTCGTTCGTTCGGTGGGCAAAGGTACTGATATCGTAGAAAAAGAAATGTATTTGTTCGAAGATCGCGATGGCACCAAAGTGGCCCTCCGACCCGAAGGTACCGCGTCCGCGGCACGAGCCTATATCAGCAATGGTTTGTGGAATGCTCCTCAGCCGGTAAAACTATGGTACCAGGGGCCGATGTTTCGCCATGATCGTCCGCAGGCAGGTCGGTATCGTCAGTTCAACCAGCTCAGTTTTGAGACGATCGGAGTCAAAGATTCGGTATTTGATGCCGAGTTGATTTTAATTGCGTATAACTTTTTTAAAGATTTGGGTTTGCCCGTAGAAGTAAAAATAAATAGTTTGGGCACGCCCGAAGAACGGGTGCGCTACAAAACCGAACTGGTGAATTATTACCGCTCGAAGCGCAGTTATTTGTGTGAAGATTGCCGCAATCGTTTAAGTAAAAATCCATTGCGCTTGCTGGACTGTAAAGAAGCGCAGTGCCAGGGAGTAAAAGAAGAAGCCCCTCAGATGGTAGACTGGCTCGGCGAAGAATCCAAAAGCCATTTCATGAAAGTGCTCGAATATTTGGACGAATTAAGTATTCCGTATCATTTGACCCATACCTTGGTACGTGGCTTGGATTATTATACGCACACTGTCTTTGAATTTTATGCGGCTACCGGCGAAGAAGGGGCGCAGAGCGCGCTTGGCGGGGGCGGACGCTACGATTTGTTAATCGAGGAGCTAGGCGGCAAAGCCGCTCCGGCAGCCGGATTTTCGATCGGCCTGGAGCGGGTAGTGGCAGCTTTGCGCCAAATTCCTACCGATAATCGGGCTCCGATTTTGGCCGAGAAAAAACCGGATGTCTGGTTTGCTCAGCTCGGTGAAGAAGCGAAACGCCGGTCTTTGTTCATCATTAATGAATTGCGTCAGAGCGGATTATTGGTTGGCTTTAACTTTTCCAAGAATTCTCTTAAAACCCAGCTAGAACTGGCTAATGGGTTCCAGGTGTCTCAGGTGTTGATTTTGGGGCAAAAAGAAGTTCAGGACAAGACGGTTATTATCCGGGATATGGAGTCCGGCGTGCAGGAAATCGTGGATCAAAAGAAGGTAGAGGCAGCCATTAAAAAGAAATTGGGTAAAATTTGACGCTTCTACTAAATCTTAGTATACTAGCGCCGTCGATTCAACCAGTTTCGACTCTTAGTAACAGACGTAATTCAGGGGCACAGTCCTGGATTAAACGTTAAACTTTTAGAAACGGAGGTGAATTCTGTGGCCGAAATTAAACGCAAAAAAACTGAATCATTTGAAGCGTTCATGCGTCGCGTAAAAAAACGCTGGCAACAGTCAGGTAAGATTTTACAGGTCAAAAAAATTCGTTTTTATGACCCAGGTAAAAGCAAGAACATGAATCGTAAAAGTGCTTTGCACCGCTTAACCGTAGCAGGTAAAATTGAGTATCTCAAAAAAATTGGACGCTTGCCGGAAGAAATGAGTCGTTCCTACAATCGCAAATAAATCCGATTCTTAACATCGGTTTTCCTCTTACTAATCTTTAGTACCATTGCTCATGCTTCAATGGATTGCTACAGCTATTAGTTACTACAAAAAAACTGCCGCACTCCTCGGAGTCAGTCTAGCGGCAGTTTTTTCGTTGTTGGTTTTTTTTGTTATTCCCGCTCCGGCCCTGGCGCAGGTGCAGCCAGCCGGTGAGCCTACTTCGGCCGCGCCAACTATTAACGGCGGGTTGCAAGTAGTGCAACAGCCCCTCGGTCTTAGCGGTACGGATATTCGAGTTATTATCGCGCGTATCATTCGGGTGGCGCTCGGCCTGATTGGTATTATTTTGTTGCTGCTAATTCTCTATGCCGGGTTTTTGTGGATGACGGCCGGAGGGAACGAAGAACAGATTGCTAGCGCAAAGAATATCATGAAGAACGCTGTGATCGGGTTGGCGATTATTATGTCAGCCTATGCGATCACTTTATTTGTGATGCGCCTCTTGGGAATTGGCGGTACGAATGAAGAAATTTTGAATAATAATTTAATTGCCCAAAATACTCAGAATTTTATTGGCAGCGGTGCGCTCGGAGGTATTGTTAAAGATCATTATCCCGCTCGGGATCAACAGGATGTCGCGAGGAACGCTAAAATTATTATCTCTTTTAGAAAACCGGTGAAAGTTTCTAGTTTTGTTACCAACAGCAATGGCAGTAAAGATGCCGCCGGTCAAGAAATTTTCGGTGACTGTATTAATATCGGCCCGCAGATGAATTGGAAGAACGATTGCGATAGTTTGATCATGGATGATCAGCATATTTTGATTCAGCGTGCTGACACGAAGCAGGCGATTAGCGGGGCGGCCGTATTAGCCAGTTACCAAAATGGCGCTGCCTATACGATTGTTATTCGCCCCTACGATTATTTGGGTGATTCGAGTATGAAAGTGCCGTATCTGGTGCATTTAGGAGCAGCGATCCGTCTTGACGATGCGGCGAATAATAATCCGACGATTTTTGATGCCGGCATCCTCGGCAAGCCGTACTATGAATGGCAGTTTACCTG
>CAZPCV010000011.1:7377-27417 GCA_964585245.1 uncultured Gammaproteobacteria bacterium | reverse complement strand
AATCAGGTTGATTTAACGCCGCCGTATTTAGAGCGTGTAACGCCTGGCATCGACGCCGAGTATGTGGCACCCGATGGCCCTTGGACAATGCTATTTAGCAAGCGCATGCGGGTGGAGCCGATGTATGATATTGGTCTCGAGCAATATCCGAATAATTTTCCTCCGCTGTGCCGAGTGCCCCGGGTAGAGTTTAATGATGATGGCACGACGTTAAACACCATGTCTCATTGTTCGTTTGCTAAAAATATTAATCAATTTTATTCCCCGTTATTAAATTCAACTATCGAAGATACGCACTTTAATTGCTTTTATCCTGGTAAAGGGCCTGGTGGAGCCGAAGAAGTTCGAAAACGACTGAAGACATCATCGCTTTGTTCGGAGGATGGTAAAAATTGCTGTGCGGTGTCCAGTATCGTAGCTGGGAAATCGTATTGTTGTAACGGTATTGTGGTAGATGGTGTTACCAATGAAACACAGTGTGTTAGCTATCTTAAAAAAATAAGCAATCCGTAGTGTGCGTACCTCACAATTTAAAAAGATTTTTTTCATTAGCATTCTTGCAGTAGTTGTCGTCGGGATCGGCTGGTTTTGTTGGCCTCAGGTGTCGGCGTTGGCAGCCGGGCCGGATTTGGGTCTCGCTCCAGTTGGGGATGCGTCAGGGCTTTCCACAACTGATGTGCGTGTGGTCGCTGCGCGTATCATCCGGACTTTTTTGGGGTTGCTAGGCATTATCGCTCTTGTTTTAATACTCTTTGCCGGTTTTAGATGGATGACAGCTGGAGGGAACGAAGAGAAGGTGGAGGAAGCAAAAAAAATTCTGCAGAATGCGGTAATCGGTTTGGTGATTATTATTTCTTCATACGCTATTACGAGCTTCGTTATTAGTAAGCTGGTCGGAGCCACTACTGGTACACTGGAACATTGTTCTAATAATGTGCAAGATGCCGGCGAGACAGGATTAGATTGCGGAGGTGATTGTAATGCTTGTGGCGGTGGTGGAGGCGGTGGAGTAGGCGGAGGATTTTCTAATGGAAACGGCACTCTAACCGTAGCTGCGCTCCCGGGGAGCGGGCCTCTGTGCGTACGCAATCCGCATCTGGCTATAGTTTTCAGCCAGCCAGTTGAAATGAATACTCTTACCGGTAATGTGGTGGTAACTCTAAAAGACGGTGTGGAGCCGGTAGCAGGCACCTGGGAAAGAGGCGACAGCCCTACGACTGTTTTGTTCGTACCTGCCGGACAGTGTGGTGCGGGGAGTATCGCTGATTGTCTACAACCAAACACAGCTTATCGTCTCAGTTTTGTTAATCCTAGCAATATTAAAAGTATAGCCGGGTCTCTGCCGCTTAATTGTGCGGCTAAACCTTGTGGCCCGGTAGATTTTGTTACGGGCGAAGGTATAGATCGCCAGCCACCGACTATTACTTTCGTTTCACCGTTACCAAACAGCAGTATTCAGAGCGGCGCGACTGTACCGATTAAAGTGAGCTATGTAGATGATAATGGCGTACAAAACGTGAGCCTGTACCAGGGCAGCACCTTGATCGATAGTCAGTCGATAAACGGGTGTCAAAAAACGGGTACCGTCGATTTGAATTGGGTTACTGGAAATTTGTCAGTCGGCTCGTATGAAGTAGTTGGTCAGGCGTTGGATTGGAGTGGGGGTAACGGCAGAGCACTACTTAACCTGAGCGTTAAACCAGATCATTGTTTTAATCAGGCGCTAGAAAAAGAGCTCGGAGAAAAAGTAGCCGGGCCGCCAGCCTGTGGTGGGGAATGTGGCATTTGTGCTGGTGAAACTTGTTCTAGCAATGCTGAGTGCAGTAGCGGGTATTGTGATATAGGGTCTGATGGTAAAGGTGCATGTGTAGAACGTGTGCGTTTGGATCAGGTGAGCCCACGGTCTGGGGCGCCGGGAACCTATGTTACTTTGAACGGGGCGTTCCTTGGATCGGCCCCAGGGCATGTTTATTTTGCGAGTGTTTTAAATCCAGATGTTAAAAAACCCGATGATTGGATTGAAGCCAAGACCGTTAGTTGTGGCGCTGGTTTTAATCCATGGTCAACGACCCAGGTGGTGGTAGAGGTTCCACTCAATGCTAAAAATGGCCCCGTAGTACTGACGGCGGGCAATGTAACGATAGCGACTTTAGCAGGGGCGGCCCCAACTGCGTATGACTCTACTAATAACGACTGGGGTCCAAGGATTGGTGATTTTGGTATTACCAATGAAGTTCGCCCAGGATTATGTGGTATTACTCCGCAGCACGGATTCGCTGGTACCAAGGTGCAGCTGATTGGTAAGAATTTAGGGTTGCTCGATAATGCCAACGATCAAGTGTGGTTTGGCAGTTTGAAGGCGGTTACAACTCCCGGCGATTGGCTGGATGCGTTTATAAAAACTACCGTGCCAAATTTAGACGGAGGCGATGTGGGAGTGAAAGTGATCGCCAATAGTTTTGAAAGCAACAGTATTAAATTTACCGTTGATGCAGGCACGAGTGAAGATTCTCCGCTTATTAGCGCTGTAACTCCACTTCAAGGTGCGCGTGGTGAATATATCACGATTACTGGGGCTAATTTCGGGACTAATTTAGGATCGGTCTGGTTTAAGCAGACGCCCGAAAGCGAAGCCATCAATGGTGATTTTGTGTTTCCGCCAGCGTGTCAGAATTTTTTGTGGCGTAATGATCAAGTGGTTGTTAAATTTCCGGTTGGCAAAGGGGAAATAGGGAGTAGTTATTTCATCCAGATTAAAACGGCCGATAATAAAGTAAGTCCTATAAATTCTAACTGGAAGTTTTCTTTGGTCGGCGGCAATCCGTCACCCGGAGTGTGTGGACTGACTCCTGTTTCCGGGCCTGTTCCGTTCCCACCGGGTGAAGGTATAAAGGTAGTTGGTGAGTATTTTGGTTCAGCGCCGTCGGTGTATTTTTGGTCGGCCGCGGCTAAACCAAATGATGTAGCAGGAAGGGCGCTAGCTGATCAAAAAGAATATACCGAAGTTAGCGATAAAAACCTCACCGTTCGCCCACCGGCGGCTACGATTACCGGGCCGGTGGTAGTTGCTCGCAGTGAAGATAAAAAGATCAGTAATCCAGGGAGCTTTAGTGTGCTCGATTGTACGAAAAGTAATAATACGTGTCCGCTGCCTGGGTATACCTGCTGTTCGGCCGGAATAGAGAGCGGGATATGTAAGCCCTCTGGTGAATTGTGCCAAGGTTCCACTCGCTCGACAGGGTATGCCTGGCGTTTTAGTACTCAGGCCGTAGGAGCGACTGCTCCGGAAGCGCTCGCGGTGCCACATGTCGTAGAGCGTTGTGACGCGGCTACTGATCTTGGTAAAAACCTCCCAAGCCCATCACCGAGCGTGCAGTGGGATTTGGGCCCCAATGACGATCATCACAATATCTGTCGCACTGCTTTGTCGGTGGTAGAGTTTTCGTTGCCGCTAGACCAAAAAACAGTTAATGATAAAACCGTATTAATACAAAAATGCAGTCAAATCGATACTAATAAATGTCTTGATCCGGTGGTCGTGCCCCTAACGCCCGAAAGTTTTTTGTTGCGTACTGCCAGTCGGGATGAAGCCGAAGGGACACATCAGTATCTGCAGTTGTTGCCAGAAGTGCGCAGCTGGCAAGATGATAGCTGGTATCGGGTGATTTTGACTAATCAAATAAAATCAGTATCAGAGCAGGGAGTGAGCAGCAGCTTGCCGTTGGCTGCCGACAAACCGTGTGATGTCGCCAGCAGCGCCTATTGTTTTAATTTTAAGACCGGCAGTCAAAATTGTTTGCTGAAAGCGGTGGTCGTGACCCCCTATAGTTACTGGACCAAAGTTCTCGAAGCCCCAATCAAATATCATGGAGCCACCGGCAGCACCTCTGATGTTTATTACTATGGTAATGGGGTGAGTAGTCAGCATTGTACGCTTATGGATGTTAGCGGCCTTGATTGGTCATGGAGTACTACCGACTCGAATTATAGCGAGATTTATGGGCCGTCCAAAAATATCTCTACCCAGGTGACGGCCAAAGCTAATACCGTAGCGATCGGTCTCAAGAATCCTGATGATGCCGTCAATATTGTCGCCGAAGTCATTACTGGTAGCCGCAGCTATAAAGGGGTAAGCCCACTCATGGTTGATTTAAGCGATCCCGAAGTAGTTGATTATTGGCCTAACTGCCAAGAGGCTTGTTTGAATTCCGAGGTCGGAGTCAAGTTTAACACCAGCATGTCTTGGCGTAATTTGCCTGGGGCGATTAGTGGCGGCAGCGTGCAATTATTGAAATGTAATGATGAGAATTGTCGTAGCACTAAAGCAGTACTAGCTCTTGGTGATGTTAAGCTCGACGCAGTCAGTGGGTATACGGTTTTGAAGATTGCTAATTCAGGCATTAATTCTTTGCCACTTGAAGCCAATTCGTTGTACCAGGTAATCGTGTCTACTTCGAGTACTAATCCTAACGTGCCCAATCAGCTCTGGTCGGCAGCTCGCTTGGGCGATCCAAGCTCGTTTAGTAAGCCGTATAAAAAAGAATTCACGTGGCGTTTCCGCACCAAGCAAGAAAAATGTAAAATTTCTCAAGTCACAGTAGAGCCAGATGTTTTCTATAGCCAATCTGTTTCTCAAAAAACGATTTACGGTGCACAGCCTTATTCTTCTCCTGATTCTTGCAGTGCTAAAGGTCAGGCATTAAATCCGTGGTCAGTCAGCTGGAATTGGAGCTCAAATAATCAATCAGTCGCCAAAGTTACGATGTTTAATACCCTTGGTTCCAATACTGCCTGCACTGCATCATGTTTGCGCCGAGGCAGCGATATTCCAGCTAGCCAGTTAAAAGTAGTGCCAATTTGTGGTAACGGAATTGTAGAGGCCGGCGAAGATTGTGATGCGCCTAATAAAAATGGCGGATGTAGTTTAAATTGCCTGTTTACTGGCAACACCGCCCCGACCTGCGGCAATGGGATAGTGGAGCCTAATTTAGGCGAAGCCTGTGACCCTAAAGATTCTAATACCGCTGAGGGGTGTAGCCAGGATTGTCGGCATAGTGGCTCCAACCAAGAAGTCAAAGGCACCGAAGTTAAAGCTTCGATATGTGGAAATGGATTAATCGGTGATGGTGAAGACTGCGACTTGGGCATTAACTCCTCAATCAGTGATCCGAAATCGAAATTAAATTGTTCGGCAAGTTGTACCCATCAAGGAAGTTTGCCGTCGGCGAAATGGTGTTTTGAAAATAGTCTCACGCACGGAGGGTTTTCTACTGCGGAATTCGAAGCAGTGTGTGCAGGAGTGCACAGTCAGTGTGGCGACGGTGTGTTAGATCCGAGCGAAGATGCAGATTGTGACGATCCAGTGAAGGGTTGGAACAGCCTTTTGTGTAACGAAAGTTGTTTGAAGAAGAGTGATTCGATCTGTACACCAGGCACAGAGGGTTGTGATGAAAATGGTCGATTGGCAGGATCTTCCTTGTTCTACAGTCAGCCAAGTTATTGTGGTGATGGGGTAACCGGTATCGGGGAAATAAGTTTTTGCGAGTCCGGATTGCAGGGTAACCATCAGGGGCTGTTTGATCCATGGTCACTAGTTTCTGGTGTGGGGTTGGGGGTACCGACGGGTAATCCGCCTTCACAAGTGGCCACCATCAATGCTTCTACCGCTCAAGCTACTAAGGGTGGTACGATCGGTGGAAGTGGCGATTTTGTTATTGCCTGCGGCTATGAAAAAGATGCTGATTGTAAGGCAGTATTTGGTGATGATTATGGCGTAGGGCAAAACAGTTGTTGTTATGCCAAGCCCAGATTACTAAATACCTATCCGCAAAATGGTTCCGCTACAGTGTGTCCAAATACCTATTTGGAAGCAGTATTCGACCGTCAGATTAATTCCGCTACTCTAACTAACGAAACTCTATTAATTGCCCGCTCTAGTACTATCTGCAGCGCTACCGAAACTGATGTGACCGATCTGGTCGTTGCTACCCGCGTGTCTGGTTCGTCAGAAATTGCTTGGTATAATCAGTTGTGGCACCGTGTTACCGCTTTACTACAGCGCGTATTTTCTTTCAATGCGGCACAGGCAGCAGATATGAATGCCAAATGGTGTATAGGAGGGCAGAAAGCCACCGCCAAAGTATTGCCTGGTACGGATGGTACGTCTCGAGTGGTAGTTACCATGTCGGCGCCACTTGCATTTAACAGCAATTACGCCGTTATTTTAAAAGAAGGGGTGAAAGATATAAACGGTGTCAGTATCGGGCAAGTTAAGGGCAAGAACATTCAATGGAATTTTTCTACTACTGATAAGATCTGTGAAATAAATTCAGTAAAAATTGACCCTCCCCAGCACTTTTTTTCAGTAGCTGGCGCTACCACCACGCTCGAGGCAACCGCCTTTACCAGTACTGGCGCCAAAGTCCAGCCAATTGTTGAGTATTATGACTGGGAATATGCTTGGGGCCCAACTGATAACCCGTTTGTGTCGCTTCTAAACACGACCAGTAGTCTAGAGATCGTAACTGCAGCCAATCGGAGTGGCGAATTGGATGTGCGATCAACCGCCAAAATTAAGACTAATAAATATACTAATACGAGCGGCGCAGTCGCCACGGGTAATTCTCATGTCATCGTATTTTTGTGTTCTAATCCTTGGCCTCCGAAAGCCGCGTATTACAACGGCCAAGGCCCTTTCTCGATCTTCCCATATGAAGATAAAACAAATAATAATGATGGCTTCAATGGAGTAGCCGGAGTATTCGACAATACGTCACTACCTCCAACGCCACTTATCAAAGACGGATATTTCAATTTCAGCACGTACTATTGTGCGGATAATGGCGCGCCGGGCACCTCTGATGATTTACCCTTTTTGCGTCCGGCGGTGCAGTTGCCTGATCCAAATAAACCTGCAGCTGCAACCCCGTTCCTGAAGCGATTCTTGTTTACTAGCAACCAAAATTCTGATGCGATCGGCTTACAAATTTTTGCTAATCCGAATCATTTGAGTGTTCAGGAATGGTATAGTCAAGACAAAGCGAAAGGTGGGCAGGGCTTTGTGGGGCAAGTGCAGCCGATCACTCTTAGTGGGTATGAAGCTATTACCGATGGAAATAATATTTATATTGATGCGCTCAATTATTCTGATGTTACGAAAAATCTTTATAGTAATATTTATTTGTTCAGCATTAACGCTAATGCCCAAGAAGGGACCCGCAAGGTCTTTGAGCAGTTGGTAAAAAATTTCGCCTTTAATACTAATATTACTAATTATCATTATTGCGGACTCGACCAAAGCAATCCTGGGTTTGAAACAGCATGTACTAGCGACTTGGATTGTCCGAATACAGAGGTGTGTTCGGCTACTGTTGATAAACTTAAACGTAATTACCAGCGCTTGCGCGATTTGGGACAGTTTCAAAAAGGCTTGGATGGTTATGCTCTAGCTCGTACTAATAGATCTCTGTACCCTACCATTGAGGAGTATAAGCTCGCTTTGGCCAAAAATTATCCTTCGCTACAGGAAGGCACCTATCTGACCGGACAGAGTCTTAGTGTTTGGCCCTCCTGGTCATTGCTTAGTACGGCGATTGGTAGCTCTGCCCCAGAAGATCCGATTAATCAGTTGGGGGTAGGCGGTACGTGTGCTGCGTCTGTTAACCGATTTTGTCGCGATAATGCTGATTGCAGCAATGGAGAAGCATGTGTGTTGCACGACGCGCAGACTGCCTGGAGTATCGCAGACCGTCGATTTAGTTTCGCCTGTGCTAGCACATCGCTTAGTTATCGATACATTTATTCAGCGTCCACTGGTTATACCGTCCGGGGAAATTTAGAAAAGACTGACCTGGTCATTTCGAACCAGGCTGCATTAACTGGCGATTTTGTAAGTTCTACCCATTTTATTTTAAATTCGCCTACCGGTATTTGTAATCAGGATCAAGAGATTTCAACCCTCAATCAAGGTGTATGTGGGGACGGGGTGGTTAATTCGGTGCGAGGCGAACAGTGCGATCCCCCAGGGGCTACGCGATATGGGGCTTGTTCAGAAACGGTGGCTGACAAAATTCAAATTTCAACCTGTACTAATAAATGCCAGTGGGAGCTGGCACGGACAGTCGAATGTTCATATCTAAGTAAATGTGGCAACGGCATTGTTGAAAATGGTGAAAAATGTGATGATGGCCGTTTAAACGGAAAATATAATCATTGCGCCGCCGATTGTAAGGGGTTCGGCACGGCAGCAGGCTTTTGTGGGGACGGGAAATTCGATAAGGCCAATGAAATTTGTGAGATTAAGGATGGTTTGGTAGCTAAAGCCGGAGTGTGCGCTGGCGGAGCATTAGCTGGGACAGGCTGTAATACCAAGGCTGATTGTAATACCGTAAATAATCAATTGGTGTCCTTGGGTGGTATTTGTAATCTGGGAGTCGATGTGCTCAAAACGGGCCGTTACAATAAAGCGAAACAGCTATCGTGCGGGGTTACGTGTCTGGAGACCGGGCCGTATTGCGGCGACGGGATTGTGCAAGCACAATTCGGCGAAGAATGCGATGGGGCGCAAAGTTGTACTATAAATGGTCGCAAAGGGGCTAGAGCCTGCTCAAGCAATTGTAAGTTATTCGATAAACAGGCGTATCTATGGTGGAGTTTTGAGGAAGCAGCGGTAGATAGCGGCGAAGCGACGTTCCTTGATTCCAGTGGAAAAAATAAACTAACCTGTACTGTTGCCGGAGGTTGTCCGGAAGTTATTGATGGTAAAAATGGTCATGCGGTTAAATTCACCGGAGTTACTAGTGTTCTCAAAGCCAAATCTATTCCCGCGCTTGATCTTGATAAACAGAATTTTTTTGGCGGCACTAGTCAGATTACCATTGCGGCCTGGGTGAAACCAGTGCCAGACGATCCGGTTCAAAATGGCTGGAAAAACGTACTTACTAAATTGCGCACTGCGTCTGATTATGCTGATAAGCCTACCGAAAAAGCCTATGCTTTCTTGTACAGTTTAGACAGTAGCAAAATAAATAAGTTGGCATTCACGGCTTTTTTCAGTGGTAGTTTGGGTACGCGCGCGGTAGCGCTAGAGAATCCTATCTCAGGAAATGAGTGGCATCATATAGCGGTGGTAGAAGGTTACGATCAAGGCTCGTATGTTGCTACTTTTTATGTTGATGGCAAAGTGGTTGGGTATGATAGTTTTGCCGGCCAGTCAGATAATTTATTGTCTGTTAGTGAGGATGCGCTCGATACCGGTATTTATAATAATAATGGCAAAGCGTATACGAATAACGCCTATCCCATCGCGGTGGGGCAACAAGGGGGTCTTGATGATTTACGTGTCTATAATCGGTTTTTGAATGGCTCTGAAATTCAAAATTTAGTGGGAGAAAATTGGGCGTGCGTTTCTACCGACCAGTCGCTCGCAAGCATTGCCCCAGCCGGCTGTGGCGACGGAAAAGTTGATAATGGTGAAGCATGCGATCGAGGGGTTAATAACGGTGTTAAATGTACACCTGGGTATGGTCAAACCTGCAATTATTGTTCCTTCGATTGCAAGAATGTGATTGAAGTACAGCCGCCCATTTATTGTGGGGATGGTGTAGTGCAACCAGCCCCGCTCGGAGCTGAGCGCTGTGATGTTGATGTTTCGACTGGTATTGTTTATGCCAGCCAGTCTTCTGCATATAGTGATAAAAATTTTGACGCGACTCATCAGGGATACCCGCTCTTGGCGTGTGCAGAGTTAGATCAGGAAGACTATACCTTTAAGAAAGAATTGAGTCGCCAATGTTTGAACAAGTGTAGCCTGCCGCAGACCAGCTGCTTGAAATGTGGGTATGACGAAGTGAGTGGCGTGGCAGTGCAGGGGGCGATTATAAATGTTCTTGATCCCGCAAATTCCAATCCGCTTTTAGCGAAGTCAGGTCAAGACGGCAAGTTGGACATAGCAATTATTCCGCAAAGTGCAGTGGGAAAAATTCCAGAGAAACGATTGGTTGCCCATGCATATTGGGCTGGTACTTCGAAACAATCCTATTCACTGAAAGCTCCGATGGAGAGCGGGTATGACGCCACGACTCTCGCTCGTATTAATAGTAATTCGCTATGTTCGACCGGTGACCCCAGTTATAAATTAATTATTAATGATGACACGACCCACGCATTTCCATTCCCGGTTTTTGCCAAACCAGCTGTCGCCCAGTATGATTTAACCTTGTCTCCGGTGATTAATGAAGCGGTCCGCCCGAATGATATACGCATCGTAGTTAGTTGGTTGTCAGCAGTTGATTTGAATAGCGGCTTCCTTGTTCCGGTAGCAGGCAAGGGTAAAATTGAGAGCGGTACTTTGAAACCTTTCGTGGCTACCGGGCCAACGTATGCCGCCAAACCGGCTCTTGATGGGATTTGGTACCATGATTTTGGCAGTACGGCTAATAGTATGGCGATTGAATCTTTTACAGTAAATACCACTTCGAGTTTGGTTGGTGCTCCAGGCATGGTAAATGATCAGTATGTTTTTTATGTAAGAGTCAATGGTACGGCGGCACTCAGCAACGGTGGCATTAAAAAGGCAAGTAAAGATGGGCGACTTAAAGTTGAAGTATATCTGCCCGAATCAGATAGCGCGTCTAACCATTTTGCCCGGCCAACCTATACTTTTTACGGTACCAATGGTATCCCGACTCAAAACCCTAATACCACCTATTGGCAAGTATTCTCTCTTAAACGGGCAGTATCCGGGGATAAGCCAGCCGATCGTATCGTGCCGATTAACAAGTTCATTACAGAGCAAAATTTCAAGTAAAAAAATATATGGATAGAAAAAAAATTATCCTAGTTGCCGTGCTAATTTTGACAGTGTTTGGTAGTATAGGTGCAAAAGCCCATAAAGCCTATAGGCGTTTAATTTCGAGTCGTGGATCAAATGAGAGTGCTGCCGAAGTGAGTGGTTCTGTTAACCAGTCTGCGGGAATTCCTACTATCAATTCTGCGCCCGCGGCTTCACCGGTAGATATTCAAGCGCTATCCGAGCAAATTAATAGGGCTGCCGCACAGGATCAGGATCTGGATGGATTATCTGATAGCGAAGAAAAAAAATATGGCACCAGCGCTACATCTTCGGACAGTGACACAGATGGTTTGTTGGATAAAGACGAAGTACTTATTTACCAAACGAACCCGCTAAAAGCCGACACAGATGGTGATGGGAAAAATGATGGGTATGAGGTACGACGTAATTCGAATCCATTGGGTGAGGGTCGATTGCTGATACCCTCCGCAACGTCGTCGTTAAAAACTACCACTACCATTCAATAGTCATTTGTTTAATTTTTTATATGTTTGATGATGTTTCTACCAATCAGGCCCCGCCACCAGGAAATTTACCGCTGGAACCAGAAGATATTTTTTCTAGCGTAGATGATACAGCGGTCCCGCCAGAAACCACTGATAGTGTACCCTCGACAGAGGTACAGACTGCTGTTCCGCATGATGCTCTGGGGGCGGGCATGCTTAAGAAAAAACAACCGGTAGCCTCGGCATTAATTCCAGAAACTGATCCAATGCTTAGTGCTGCGCTGCCTCCCTCAACTCCGGTCGCGTATGCAGTGAAGGGGCCTGTGCTCGGAAAAGTACTCTTAGTTTTTTTTGGCGGAGTAGCTTTGGTTGGGGTTTCGCTCGGCGGTTGGTGGGGGTATAATCGTTTTTTTGGTACCCCAGCGCCCGCGGTAGTAAAAAATATTCCGGTGCAGCCCGCAGCGACTGATGCGATGGTAGCGGCACCTGCACCTACGCCGACAACGAGCGTACCAGTAGTAGTCGTGCCGGTGGTCACTCCGGGGGCTAATTCCACCAACTCGCCTTCGACACAGATGAAGAATGATCAAATTTTGTTTGGTGAAAATCTAGACAGTGATCGTGATGGGTTGGATGATCAGCGCGAGAAAGAAGTGGGCACTAATCTGTCGATGGCTGATACGGATGGTGATGGGCTGAGTGATGGCGCGGAGGTGGTAACATGGAAAACCGACCCTCTCAATCCGGATACTGATGGAGATGGGTATCCAGATGGTCAGGAAGTGGCCAATAAATATAATCCGCTTGGCCCTGGTAAATTGACATCGACTGCTCAATAGCTTCTAACTAAAAAATGAGGTATACTTAATGAGAAGTTTAACTTCCTATAGTTTAGTATGTTTGGTAAAAAGGTAGAAAATGTGCCAGATAAAAAAATAGTCTCTACTCCGGTAGAGACTATCCCCCCAGAGTTTTATGCGGGTGCAAATCCTCTCGTAACTTTTAAAAACGTTTCTAAGGAAGTTGATTTGACCCCCAAAAAAAATCTTCTTTCCACCAGTGAGAAAAAACACTTAGACCGCGAGCTAGCAGTGGGATTTGATCAACCTCTTCATCCGGCGACACTGCTCGCTAATCCGCGTACGCGCTTTATTGCAGCAGGCATAGTGGTCGTTGTAGCCCTGGTCATTAGTGTAGGAGTGGTATGGTATCAGTTGCGTGGAGTAAAACCCCCGGCTACTACCCTGCCTCTCCCCGTTGTCGAGCCTTTGGTGGTCGTGCCAACCTCGACCGAACCGGTCGTGACAGAGCCGGTTATCCCGTCGTCTACGGAGACGGTGGCTGTAACCACTACGGCCACTGATGTGCCGATTATATTCCCTTCCGCACTATCTAGTGACAGTGTGGATTCGGATAAAGATGGGCTGTCTGATGTCGAAGAAGAGCTCTTCCGCACGGATATAAATATTCCCGATACGGATGGCGATAAATTTACCGATAGTCACGAGTTGTTCAATTTGTATAATCCAGCAGGGAAAACACCAAATAAATTAAGCGAGTCTAGGCTTGTCAAAGAGTACGACAATACTGTTTTTGGATATAGTTTATTTTATCCGCTTAATTGGGCGCTTGGCTCGGTTGATACTACTAATCGCGATGTCTTGTTTAGTACGATTACCGGTGAGTATATCGAAGCCCGTGTTATTAACAAAGATCCAAGCCAGGATTTCGCTGCTTGGTTTGGTCAGTGGGCGCCGGGTGAACGCTACGGTGAATTAGTGCCTTTTCAAAGCGTTTACAAAGAAACAGGGTGGCGGCGTCAAGATTATCTAGTTTATTATTTTCCGCGCGATACTGATGTTTTGGTGTTAACATATCATACGACAGATACTTCAATTCTCAATTATCGCTCTGTTATAAAAATGATGGCACGTAGTTATCGTGTGAATGGCAATAATAGTGATGTGCCGGCGCGGATTAACGAGGGTGGGGCCGCTATTCTCGACACTAGCAGTACTCTGGATTTGTTTAATTCCGTCCGGACTGCCTCGACCACGGCGTCTACTTCTTCGTTAAATTAATACGTATGGTAGAGACTCATGTCAATGTCACTGTGGTTTGTCCATTGTCAGCGAAAAAGATTACCGCCATCGCTACGGCTGCTGCTATGTTTGAAAAAAAAATTCGTGGTCAAGTAGAAATTTCCATTATCGGAGATAAGCGCATGCGCCGTCTTAATCGTGAGTCGCGCGGGTTGGACCGGCCGACCGACGTGCTGTCTTTTGCCTGGTCCGAAGGTCAGAGAATCGGACAATTAGGAGCATTAGGCGAAGTGTATTTGAATTATGCCCAGATCAAGCGGCAGGCAAAACGTTTTCAGGTGCCAGCAGTCGAAGAAGCGATTCGCATGATTACTCATGGCTTGTTGCACTTGGTCGGCCATGATCATCAGGAAGACCGTGAAGCCAGCCGGATGTTTGCATTGCAGGAAAAAATCGTTACCAGGATACGGTCGTTATAAACGGCACATTTTTTAGAAATAGTATGGTAGTGAAACGATTCAAAAATAGTTTTCAGTATGCGGGACGCGGATTTTTAAAAGTTTTTAAATCCGAGCTTAATTTTAGAATTGAGATTATTATAGGCCTGTTAGCTATCGCGGCGCTTTTGTATTTCGATTTGCCTCTCTGGCAGAGCGTCATCGTATTGTTGCTGGTTACGGTAGTTTTGGTGATGGAGCTTTTGAATACGGCGTTTGAATATGTGACTGATTTGTTAAAGCCGCGCCTTAATCCGTATGTGGCTGCGATCAAAGACGTGTTTGCGGCCGCCGTTTTTATTATGGCCGTTGGTTCGGCGGTAATTGGGGGACTGATTTTTTGGCCCTACTTTATGAGTTTAATCAGATAGTGTATACTACGTTAATTATTAGATTTTTAAGAGTTTATCACAGAGGAGAGTGTAAACGTTAAAAACGTTAGGAACTAATTTATGCGCAAAGCACAGGATCGTTTAATAGTGGGCCTCGATATTGGCTCTGCTATGATTAGATTGGCGGTGGGTCAACTAGTATTTGCAGAAGACGGCAGCATGCCAGAGCTGCAAATTTTGGGTGCCGCCGAACAAGAATCAAAAGGAGTGCATAAAGGAGTGGTCAACAGTATTGAAGATGTTGTGTCGAGCGTGTCGGCGGCTCTAGAGAAGGCCGAGCGGATTGTGGGCGCCCCGATTGACAGCGCGTGGTTGGGTATTTCTGGTCTGCATGTCATGTCTCAGAATAGTAAAGGAGTAGTTGCTGTCTCTAAATCAGATAGCGAAATTTCTGAAGAAGATATCAATCGGGCGATTGATGCCTCGCGCACGATTGCCACACCGCTTAACTACGAAGTGTTGCATGTGTTGCCAAAATCGTTCAGTATCGATGGTCAAAACGGTATCAAAGATCCGTTGGGGATGACTGGGATACGCCTAGAGGTGGATACGCAAATAATTTTAGGTTCATCCACGCAAATTAAAAATATTACAAAGGCCGTCTATCGGACCGGCCTTGAAATAGAGGATTTAGTCTTAAGCATTCTCGCCGCCGCGGAAGCCGTGGCCACAACCCGTCAGAAAGAATTAGGTGTAGCAGTGGTCAATATCGGAGGCTCTACTACCAGTCTCGCAGTCTTTGAAGAGGGTGATATTATTCATACGGCTACGATTCCGATTGGCTCGGAACATATTACGAATGATTTGGCGATCGGTCTACGCACCTCTATCGATATTGCCGAAGCGGTAAAAGTGACCTACGGCGATTGTTCATCGGAGAGCGTCGCTAAACGCGAAGAAATCGATCTCTATGAACTAGGGAGTCAGGAACATGAAGTGATAAAAAAGCAGTATGTTATAGAAATTATCCAGGCTCGGGTAGAAGAAATTTTCAAAAAAATTAACCAAGAACTAGGGCGGATTCAGCGTAGCGGTATGTTGCCGGCCGGCATTATTTTTACCGGAGGGGGTGCTAAATTGGCCGGGATAGTAGATTTGTCTAAAAAAGTATTACGATTACCGGCTACGATTGGGTACCCTTTAAATATTTCGAGTATTACCGAAAAAGTAAACGATGTCGGGTTTGCCACAGCCGTTGGCCTGGTAAAATGGGGCAGTCTCCTTAAAGAAGGTTCAGGAAGCAGTTATCAGCCGGGAGCCGGGCAGAAATTTAAAAAAGTGGCCAATGTGTCTAATCAACTCAAGAAGTGGGTAAAAACACTGATCCCATAAGTATAGATATTAGTCAAAATACTTTTACTTATGCACATTTTTGGCGAATTAATTTTCTTGACACTAACTACCTAACTCGATACTATAATAAGCGATTTAGTTGCGCTTATTTTATTCATTTTAGTGAGTACAAAAAGTATTCAAACCAGCCGCGTTTTCAAGGATGGCGCGCGGCATGATTTCGTCAAATTATATGCCCCAAGTAAAACCAGAAATTGAAACCATTGCCAAGATAAAAGTAGTTGGCGTGGGAGGTTCAGGCGGATCAGTAATCAATCGAATGATGAGCGGCGGTCGCAGCCGGGGTATTGATTTTGTGGCGCTGAATACTGATATTCAGGCGCTTCATCATAATGCCGCTCCAAACAAACTCCATATCGGCAAAAGCGTGACGCGTGGTTTGGGGGCTGGGATGGACCCTGAAGTAGGCAAGAAGGCCGCCGAAGAATCTCAGAACGAAATTCGTGACTTACTCAAAGACAGCGACATGGTGTTTGTCACCTGTGGCCTTGGTGGCGGTACGGGATCGGGCGCGAGCCCGGTGGTAGCGGAAGTTGCAAAAGAATTGGGTGCGCTTACGGTCGCAGTCGTAACCAAGCCGTTTGCGTTTGAAGGTCCACAACGAAATGATATTGCTAATAAAGCCTGGGATCAGCTGGCCAAAAATGTTGACGCTATAATTACAATTCCGAACGATCGGATTTTGCAGGTGATTGATAAAAAAACCACCCTATTGGATTCATTCCGGATTGTAGATGAAATTTTGCAGCATGGCGTACAAGGAATTTCAGAATTAATTACTATTCCGGGCCTCATTAATGTAGACTTCGCGGATGTCAAAACAATTATGCGTGATACCGGATCGGCCCTCATGGGTATCGGTAGCGGCAGCGGCGAAAATCGTGCGGTCGAAGCGGCGAAGCAGGCGATTTCAAGCCCGCTACTCGAATTATCTATTGATGGGGCGCACGGCATTCTCTTTAGTGTAATGGGCGGACCAGACATGACCATGAGCGAAGTTAGCGATGCGGCCAAAATCATTACTAATTCAGCTGCGGATGATGCCAAAATAATTTTTGGCGCTATTATCGACGAAAGCATGACTGGCTCCATGCGTATTACCGTGATTGCGACCGGTTTTGATGATCGCCGCCCAAGCATGCTTAAAGAAGATGAGGGCGGTAATACCGCCAGCTCATTTACAGCGGGTAAATATATGCCGAGTTCTTTCTTGCGCAAGGCGCAAAAAGATCAGGAAGAGGAAGAGAAGCGTTTTAAACAATTTACCCAGAAACCTCCGGTATCGAGCCCGCTGCCTACTTCTTTTAGTCAGCCGACAGCTCCAGCCTTCGGCGGCCAATTACCCAAAGCTGACCCGAACAAAGGGAGTGACGAGTTAGAAATACCCGCTTTCATCCGTAAAAAAATGGGTGTCTAGGGGAACCCAAAATAACGATTTGAATTGCATCAATTTTTGTTCGCTGGTTTTAATCACGTATGCATTGCCCTGTCTGTAATAACAAAGAAACGAGCGTGATAGATACACGGCCGTTTGAAGACGGGCTAGCTGTGCGCCGCCGGCGTGACTGCGATCGGTGTCATTATCGATTTTCGACGGTGGAAGAGACGGAACTGCTAGATATTATAGTTGTCAAAGAAGATGGGGAACGTGAAAGTTACATGCGAGAGAAAATGGAGCACGGCATTACCCGTTCGCTCACTAAACGCCCGTTTACGAAAGATAATTTTCAACGTTTAATACACTCTATCGAGCGGGACATCCAAAAACGTAAAGGTAAAGGTAGTCGCGAAATAGCCAGCAAAGAAATTGGGGAACTGGTAATGAAATATTTGCGGACTTTTGATACTGTTGCCTATATCCGATTCGCCAGTGTCTATCGTGATTTTAAAGATGTCAAAACGTTTGAGAAAGAATTGAAAAAAATCACTAAAAAACCATAAGGGGAATTTTTTATTTTGGCTTTTTGCCTACTGGCTTGCTTACTATGCCTTTGAACGAACATTCATCAGCTAAGACTTCAGCCGCTTCTGAGGGCGAAATTTTGTCGAAACCGGATGTAACGTTGGGAGCGGTGAAAGAGTTGATCGAAAAAAATTTAAAATGGTCTCAGATTATTTATGAGCAAAATCGCCGCTTGAATAGCAAGCTGTTTTGGATATCGCTCGCCAGTTGGTTCAAGATACTATTATTTATCGCCGTAATAGGTTGGTCTTTTTTGGTATTATCGCCATTCGTTAAAAATATAGTAGATCGTTATTATGTGGTAGCTGGCGGTTCTCCGGGCACGCTTACTTCAACTTCATCTTTGCAAAGTATTTTGCCGTTGTTGCCGCTTGATGCTGCTCAAAAAGAACAATTAAAAGCGTTTCTAAAATAACTACATGTTTACCCAGACTAAAATAGGTGCAACACTGGGGCCTGCGTCGGCTACACCCGAAATACTTAGGTCAATGGTAAAAGCCGGAGTTAATTTTGTGCGGCTTAATTTTTCTCACGGAGCTTACGAAGATCACGCGCGTCTCATCAAAATGGTTCGCGCGGTAGAGGCAGAGACCGGCGAACCGCTGCCGATTCTGCAAGATTTACAGGGGCCAAAGATGCGTCTGGGAACATTGCCAAAAGATGGCTTGGTTCTAACAGAAGACGACACCGTAGTTTTTGATACATCGCTCGTCGAAGTTGCTGAGTCTGTCTGGCCGATTACGTACCCGGGCCTCGAAAAATTTTTGAAAGTAGGGGAGAGAATCCTGATTGATGATGGGCATCTGGAAGTTTTGATTAAAGACATTAAAGGTTCGGTGATTACGACTACCGTCGTACAAGGTGGAGTAGCGACCAGTCACAAAGGGCTTAATTTGCCTGATAGCACGCTGCTCTCCATTCCAGCCTTAAGTGTTAAAGATAAAGCTGATGTTCAATTTGCCATTGAACAAGGAATTGAAATTATTTCACTCTCGTTTGCCAAACGACCGGAGGATATTATTGAACTTAAACAGGTTATTGCCGAACATCAGGCTGCGCTTGGTATTACGCCGGATCGCCCAGTGTATGTGGTAGGTAAAATTGAGCGCCCTGAAGCGGTGCAAAATTTGGCTGAGATTATAAAATTAGTCGATGCGGTGATGGTTGCCCGTGGAGATTTGGGTTTAGAATTACCTGCCGCTCAACTGCCAATTGTGCAAAAGCAGATTATCAAAGCCGCGAATGCTGCCGGTAAGCCGGTAATTGTGGCAACCCAGATGCTTGATTCAATGCAGCACAGCCGGCGTCCGACGCGCGCAGAGATTACGGATGTGAGCAATGCTGTGATTGATCAGGCGGACGCACTTCTTCTCACTAATGAAACGGCGATGGGGGAGTATCCGGCACTTACGGTGCAAACCATGCATGATATTATTGCCGCGACTGAAGCGACTCCGCTCGATGACGCTCCTTTACCTGTGCCGCATGTAGGCGGCACTAGCGTGTCGAAGGCCACCACTGAAATTACACGCTTGTTGGCCGAAGAGGTAGGGGCCAAAGCCGTTGTCACCGTCTCATATTCTGGCGAGACGGCCCGTTTAATAAGCGAAACTCGGCCACGTTTGCCGATTGTCGTCGGCACTACGAGCGAGCGGGTGCGCAGGCAGTTGAATTTGTCATGGGGGGTGCGTAGTTTTGCCGCCAACGAATTTAAAAATATAAATGAATTAACCGGCGCAGCTAGTAAATATTTGAAGAAAAACGAATTGGTTGTAGTGGGAGATAAAATAATTGTGGTGGCGAGTGATCCATTGGGGCAAGAAGGAAAGGTGGATTTGGTAGAAGTGAAGGAGGTTGTGTAGTATTAACATTTTTAATCTTCTAAACCATTACCCTCAGGTAGTGGTTTTTTTGATAGGATATTTTTATCAGGATTTCGTCACTTTTTTGTGTGGACAAAAAAGTAACCAAAAAAGCCACCGAACAAATACTCCACTTGGCCACTGCCATCGGCTCACCTTCGCTTGGGCGCTGAACTCATCTGCGGATTCAAACAGCAGCGCCCATCCGCGAGGACCGCTCACGTTCGCCGTGGCCAGGTGGCGTCGTTACGTATGTGTTCGGGGTGAATGGTATTAACTTTGGTGATAGTGTTGTTGATGTCACCTAGGGTCTAACCATACTTGTCATTCCCGCGCAGGCGGGAATCCATGTGCCGCCAGTTGATAAAAAACCACCGGCTCACGTCAGTGGTTTTTGTTGTGATTATTGGGGGAGAGGGAATTGTTGGCAGAGTTCTTTTACTTCTGCATGAATCTTGTCGAGCTCGGCGGTGTTTTGGCAGTTGGTAATGGCACGATCGATCCAGCCGGCCACTTGTTTCATTTCCGCCTCTTTCATACCGCGGGTAGTAAGAGCGGGGGTGCCCAGGCGAATGCCAGATGGGTCAAAGGGGGAGCGCGGATCAAACGGTACGGTATTTTTATTCACCGTAA
>CAZPCV010000011.1:0-7277 GCA_964585245.1 uncultured Gammaproteobacteria bacterium | reverse complement strand
GATGGGTCAAAGGGGGAGCGCGGATCAAACGGTACGGTATTTTTATTCACCGTAATCCCGGCTTGTCCCATTGCTTTTTCACCGTCTTTGCCGCTGACATTTTTATTATTTAAATTGATGAGTAGTAAATGCGTTTCGGTACCACCTGTCACGAGTTCAAAACCTTTGCTCAGTAGTTCATTGGCGAGTGTTTGGGCGTTTTTGAGTACTTGTCTGGCGTATTCTTTGAAGGCTGGTTCAGCGGCTTCTTTGAGAGCTACGGCAATAGCCGCAGTTTGGTGGTTGTGCGGGCCGCCCTGGAGACCGGGAATGAGAGCGCGGTCGATGAGCGTCGGAATGTTTTCACGTGTACGCTCGGCCTTTTTAAGCGGTGTAGAAGGGTTGCCGTTACAGAGGATGATCGCGCCACGGGGGCCGCGTAAGGTTTTGTGCGTGGTGGTAGTGACCACGTCAGCAATACCAACAGGGTTTGGATAAACGCCACCGGCCACGAGCCCAGCCACATGACTCATATCGGCTACGAACCAGGCGCCCACGCTGTCGGCGACCTCTTTGTATTTAGCCCATTCGTAGGTGCGCGGATAGGCGCTGCCGCCGCCGATAATTAATTTTGGTTTGTGTTCTTTGGCGAGGCGCCACATTTCATCAATATCAATGTAACCGTCTTGACGACAATGATATGAAACACTTTTATAAAAAGTACTGGAGAAATTTAATTTTAAGCCATGCGTCATGTGTCCCCCGTGGAACAGATCAAGCCCCATGAGGGTATCGCCTGGATCAAGCAGAGCATAATACGTAATCAAATTGGCCGGGCAGCCGGAGTGAGGTTGCACGTTGGCGTGAGTAGCGCCGAACAAGCTTTTGGCTCGGTCACGGGCGAGATTTTCGACCGCGTCAACATTTTCGCAGCCGCCATAATAACGCATGCCGGGGTAGCCTTCGGAGTATTTGTCGGTCAGGCGCGAACCCAGCGCCTGTAGTACGGCACCCGATGTATGATTTTCAGAAGGGATCATTTCTAACCCTTCGGCTTGACGATTGGTTTCTTTTTGAATAAGCTCGTAAATCGCGGGATCTTCGATTTGAATGTTTTTCATAAAGCCATTATAAAAATAGTAAGAAGTTAATAACGACTTGGCTATGTTTTAAGAAAAAGGCTCAGATCATAGTGGATAGAGTAAATTCTAAGTCTATGGTAGCATTCGATGCAGTTTTAAGCAATTAATATGAATACTGATTATTCCTTAATTGATGCCAACCTGGTCCGGGCCAAAGAAGGGTTGCGTGTTCTCGACGAAATCGCTCGTTTTGTCGTTCGGGATGAAACCTTGTTTGTGGCATTTAAACAATTGCGACACAGCCTAGTCTCGATTGAAGAAAAAATTGGCGAAGCCCACTTATTGGCCAGCCGGCGGGGAGGAGATGTGGGGAATTCGGCAGCTGGCAAGGAATGTGCTCCTGCACATTCAGTTTGGCAGGTCGTTGAAGCTAATGCCAATCGTATTACCGAAGCGCTGCGTGTGCTCGAAGAAGTGTGCAAAGTATATGCCCCGGAGTCAGTAGAGATGCTTATGTCGATACGATATAAGGTGTACGAATTACAAGTGCGTCTCGCTCGACGGACGCCACATTTTTGGCTGCATTATTATTTTGAACAAGGCATTATCTATCCGCTCTCGGAGAGCGTGCTCGAATTGCAGTATTTGATCGAGCACGGGGCGAGGGTAGTGCAATTACGTGATAAAAATAGCTCCACGTCAGATTTTTTAAATAGTGCCCGGCAGCTGGTGTTGTTTATCAAAGATTTCGAAGTTAAACATCGAGAAAAGATTCTATTACTTATTAATGACAATCTGTCTGTCGCTGAGCGCCTGCCGGTAGCGGGGATTCATATTGGCCAAGGTGACAGCGCGGTTGCGCAGGCGCGTCAACGCATAGGAATGAACAAAATTATTGGCCGTTCAAATGGATCAGTAACGCAAATGCAGGAGTCGGTTAAACTAGGTGCGGATTATGTCAGTTTGGGGCCGGTATTTCCTACCCCCATTAAAAGCGAACGAATTCCCGTGGGGTTGTTGGAAGTGGCTAAGGCCGCTCAGACGATTACGGTTCCGTGGGTAGTTATTGGCGGCATTGACCAGGCAACTATTGGTCAGGTGCGGCAAGCGGGAGCTAAAAATAGCGCGGTTATCCGTTCGGCGCGGCAATTTTTTGTCTAATTACTTTTTACTATGGCCTGGATAATGGCGGCGATCGGAGCTCATTTTTTGTGGGCGCTGACTAATATCGGGGATAAATGTTTAATTGGTAATAAGATTTCCAATCCATATATCTACTCAGTGTGGTTTGCCTTGGTAGGAGGATTAAGTTTGCTGTTTATACCGTTTTGTAATTGGTCGCTTGTATCTGGTCCGGTCTTGGGGTGGATAGTTATTTCGGGAGGATTATTTTTTTTAGGGAATATATTATTTTACCGCGCCCTATCATTTGAAGAGGTGTCGCGGGTGAATATTTGGTGGAGTTTAATTCCCTTTTTTAGTTTGCTCTTAAACGCCCTGACTTTGCGCGAACCTTTGAACGGGTTACAAACAATGGCAATTCTGATATTGATGACCGCTTCGTTTTTGGGAAGCGTCCAGAGTAGGGGGAAAAAGATGTCTTTCTCCAAAGCCTTTGGTCTGATGATAGGGGCTACACTCGCTATTGCGGGGTATGGGGTAACATTCCATTACGCCACAGCCTTTGTGCCGTTTGGTACGGTTTTTATAGGAATTAACGGTACCATGCTGGTGTTGGCGCTGCTGTGGTTATTGGTGAGTGGTAATTTTCGTCGAGAATTTATACTGCAGACGAAGCAGTTTTCACCGGCATTTTTTGGACTGCTAATTGTTGTAAATGTGGTCGATAAAGGGGCAACGCTTGTACATGCGTTTGCTCTGTCACTACAATCATCGGCGTTGGTATTCGCCATGGAGGCCACCCAAGCCTTATTTGTATTTGGGATAGCTACTGTGATAGCACGATATAAACCCGCGTTTATGAATGAGCAGACAGATAGAAAAAATCTGTTAATCAAATTTATGGCCGTTATTTTGTCGGCTAGCGGCATCGTAATTCTAGCTTTAGTCTAAAATTTTACCTTAATTTTTTTGGTCATGTAGGTCTTTTCTAGTCGGTACCCCCATTTGCGATAATATTCCCGCACGCCGACGCCCGAAATAACCGCTAGTTTAGGAATAGCCTGTTTTCGACAAATCTCTTCGGCCTGTTCTACTAATTTTTTGCCGAGTCCCTTGTGTTGACTGTGGTCTAGATTTTTTTCTCCCAGATGTAATAATTGTCCGTAGGTATGTAGCTCGCGGATATAGGCGGGAAAGCGTACTTGGGCTTTGGCCAACTCTTCGGCATCTGGGCCGACAATACGCAGGCGGCAAAACGCAAACACAATTTTTCTGTCCTTGTCTTCAAAACTCAAAAAATATTCAGTACCGCCGCGCGTAGCGTATTCATCAACAAATAATACCGGGGTCAAATCAGGAATAGTAGACAGATTAACGTGACCCACTTCGCGGCAGCGTAAACAGTTACAGTGTTGGCCCATTTTTTTCAGGCGCAGCTGCACCACTTGGCGCAGATTGGTTACCGTATTACCTTCTTCGATATAGTGTCCTGGGATATCACGAATCAGCCGTGAGATACGGGCGTAATAGGGGATGGTCGGTTTGAATTTTACCAGAATATCAATTAATTCTTCCACGCTGTAGGCATGATATTTTCCGGCGACAAACCAGTCGTACAGTTCGGAATTTTTGACCACTGTGCACGGATAAATTTTAATCATGTCAGGCCGATAGCCTGGGTCGGTAAAAATAGTCTGCATCATGGCCAAGTCCATGGCTGGCGTTGCCCCCGGTAATTGCGGCATGAGATGCGCGTCAACTTTAAAACCATAATTACGCAACTGCTCCATAGCGCGTTTGGCTTCGGCGCTGCCGTGACCGCGTTTGGTGAGTTTTAAAATTTCGTCGTCCGTGTGCTGAATGCCGAGTTCGATACGGGTACATCCCATCTCGCGCATCTGCCAGATCGTGTTATAGTTAATGCAGTCCGGTCGGGTTTCGAGGGTAAGGCCGATAATGCGGTGTTTGGCTTTTTCATTAATTTTTTGCTGTTTAAATAATTCCGCTTTGATTTCGGCGAGCGGAGAATATTCCGTGAGCGTAATTTTTTCTTTTTTTAAATTATTGCACGCTTCAAACGATTTTAGTATAAACCAATATTGATATGGCAAAGTGTAGCTATTCCAGGTGCCGCCTTTGATGATAAATTCGATTTTATCAGTGGGGTGTCCGTTGTGTTCGAGAGCCTCAATGCGTCGCGCCATCTGTTCGTAGGGGTTGAATTTCAAGAGTAAGGCGCGCATGGCGGCCGGCTCTTCCGAGAGGTAGCTTTTGGGCATGCGTTCGTCTAGCGGGCAATATACGCATTGTCCGGGGCAGGGGTAGGGTTTAATGAGAGACGTAATTACAGCTACGCCCGAGAGACTGCGTACGGCCCGACGGGTGAGGGCGCGTTCTAGGGTCGGGTTTTTGGCCATCTTGTTGAGCTTAACTAGAGTGTGATATGCTGCCAATAGTTCGGTTTTATTTGGTAAATTTTTCAGTTTATTTTTGGGAATTAATTCTCGTTTGAGAACGTTAAAAGCCTCTTCGTCTTTGGGAAGTTTTTGAGCGGCGGACAGGATAATTTCTTCGGCGAGGGACATGTTCTGAGGTATGGATCTTATTAAAAAAACTCGTGATGACTACGATTTGATTGCGCCTTATTTTTCCGATACGCGGCGCACTCTGTGGCGTGAGTTAGAACAGTGTAAACAATATGTGGCCAACGGTCAACGGGTCCTCGATTGGGGGTGTGGCAATGGCCGGCTGTTGAATTTATTTGATGAGTATCAAGATCTTGCGTATGTCGGTGTGGATCAGAGTCGCGAACTATTAAAAATTGCCCGACACAATCACTTGTCCGCGGTTACGTCTGGAAGAGCGTCCTTTTATTCCACGGCCACGCGGAACAAAAAATTTCCGGCTGAATATTTTGACACAATTTTCATGATTGCTTCGTTCCATCATCTGCCAGATGAAACTTCAAGGTTAAAACAGTTGCAAAAAATGAAGTTTGAACTTAAACAAAATGGATATGTATTTATTACCGTGTGGAATTTGGAAAGTGCCTGGGCCAAACTTAAAACGAAAGACGATTGGACAAAGATGAATGAACAAGATTTTTTGGTGCCATGGAAAAATCCCGAAGGCAAAGTGCTCTGCAACCGTTATTATCATGCTTTTAAACAGGAAGAGCTGAGGCTGCTGGTGGAACAGGCAGGTTTCAAGATTGTACAGATGGGGTATAGTAACGATGGCTGGACCGATGACAAAGAAGGTCGTAATTTAGTCTGTGTGGCGCAAAAAATATGAGAATTCTTCAAGCCAATAAATTTTTTTATCGCCGTGGCGGAGCCGAGGTGGTTTTTTTTGACACCATCAAAGGGTTGCGTGAGCGCGGACATGAGGTGTCTGAATTTTCGATGCAGCATCCACAAAATGTGCCCAGTGATTTCAGTAGCTTTTTTGCTTCGCAAATGCCCGAGCTTTTGGCCACGCGCGATTTTAGCTCGTACTGGTCGATTTTTAAAAGGCTTTTTTGTTCCAAAGAAATTGAACAAAAACTAAAGGCGCTGGTGTTGGCAGCTGAGCCGGAAGTGGCACACTTGCATAATATTTATCATCACTTATCAGCCAGCACTTTTCTGACTATGCGGCGTTTAAAAATTCCGATGGTGTTAACGGTGCATGATGTTTTCCCACTGTGCCCAAATCACAGTTTTCTGTATAAAGGAAAATTGCGCGAAGATTTGTTTAAAAATAAACTGTATAATTGCACACGCTATCGCTGTGTAGACAATCGTTTCGCGCCCAGTTTGGCCGGAACGTTGGAAGCATACTATTATCGTTACAGTGGTATTTGGGAATCAATACACTATTATATTTGTCCTAGCCAGTTTATGGCTGACAAATTAGTAGAGTACGGATTTCCAGCCGCGAAAATGCGCGTTATTCCTAACCCGTTTCCTCTCGTTGCATCGGCCCCGCCCCTTGGGACGGAAATTGTATTTTTGGGTCGGCTGCATGAAGAAAAAGGAATCCGGTTGTTTTTGGAAGCGGCACGCGAGCTGCGTGGGTATTCGGTCACCGTAGCAGGCGAGGGTCCGGATAAAAAATGGGCCGAGCAGTATTGCCAGCAGTTTGGCATGAATTATGTGCGCTTTGCTGGTAACGTTGATGGATCTTCTTGGCAGCAGGTAATGCAGCGGGCTAAAGTTGTGGTAGTGCCGTCAATTTTTTATGAGAATTGTTCGCTCACGGTGCTCGAAGCGCTAAGTCATGGCCGCTTGGTAGTGGGCGTCAAGCGCGGTGGCACGCCGGAATTGGTTATTAATGGGCAGACGGGATTTTTGGCCGCAGCGGAAAATGCGGGCGATTTAGCACGGGTTATCAAACAGGCGATGAGCTTGTCGACAACAGAGGCAACAAAGATAACAGCGGCGGCACGGGAATTGGTGGCGCGTAATCATAATGAAGAGCAGTACTTTACGAAGCTGGAAACGGTCTATCGTGAAGCGACCGGTTGATTCACGGTGTGCTTTTTTTCAAATAAAATATCCCGATTGAGTCGGGATATTTTTGTTATGCTTTCTTAGCGGTCAGTTCCGAGTACTTGGTGAAAGGCTGAACAACGATTTCTTCGTAGTGTTCGATGGTGTTTTTCGTAATCGTATCCCAGTGATACTCCTGATTTACCAGGTGTTGATTCGCAGCCCCTTGCGAGCGAAGCAGCTCGGAATTCGAAAGTAGGAGGGCGATTTTTTCTGCCAGCGAACGCGGATCAGCGTTGCGGAATAAGAATTGTTTATCGCGTACGATTTCTTGGTGTTCCGGAATGTCCGAGACTAATACCGGCACAGCATAGGACATAGCCTGTAAGACTGTGAGCGGCAAACCTTCGTTCTCTGACGGATGAACAAGACAGCTGGCGTTGGCATAGAGCTCGTTAAGCGGAGCGCCAGAGAGCCAGCCGGTTAAGACGATATCAGCGTGATCAGCAGCAGCCGCTTTCAATTCGGCAACATAGCTATCGGTAAAAGCGCTGTCGCCCACGATCACTAATTTATATTCAGCCGCCAAGTCTGGGAAACTTTGTTTGAAGCGGCGCCAGGC
>CAZPCV010000010.1:18238-34552 GCA_964585245.1 uncultured Gammaproteobacteria bacterium | reverse complement strand
ACGAATTCCGTTGGCGAAAATGAAAGGGTTCAGAAACCCGCCCGCATTCCTCCCCAGACCCCTCCTGCGGGCGGGAAATCAGCCGAGGCAGGGCGAATCCTTTCCCCCAGACAAATTGTTTCGCCCTGCCGAGTCCGCTTTAATCATTTGGATTTTGCTCGAAATAGTTTCGAACTTTGTCCAACAAACACCGCTAATCAAAAAATAGATCCGTTATTCGCCACTCTATGCGGCCCAGCTAATTGTTTTTTGGTTGATCTGTCAGCCAGGGTTGAAAAACTTAAATTTTACCACCACAATTTATTAACACGCTGTTTCATCGTATGGCGCAATCAATCGAACCAAATATCGCACATCTCGCAAACGGCTGGTTAGAATCTTACAGGTTAGACTTCAAATTAGAGCAGGAATCTCTGAATACTGAGATTGATAAAGCTTTGAACGATTATTTTACAAAAAACGGCGGAACAGGCGCCAATCGACCAGATGCAAAACTCTTGCTGCAAGACAAAAATCTTAATTTTTTTCCAATTCTTATCGAGTACAAAGGCTATAAAGATAAACTCGTAAAACTTGATAGCAATGGGCAGGTGGAAAATAAGACAATTAAGAACGAACCAAATTTAAAAAACATCAATTCCTACGCGGTAAACGGGGCGGTGCATTATGCAAATGCGCTACTTCACCACACCAGCTACACCAACATCATTGCAATCGGAATGACCGGGTACAAAGATGAAACCGGAAAAATTCAACATGAAATCGGCGTTTATTTTGTATCGAAAAGTAATTTTGGAGCAGGGCAAAAAATAGGAGAATTTTCAGATTTGTCGTTTTTGAAAAAAGAAAATTTCGACAACTTTATTGGAAAAGTAAAAACTCTCAGCCTTACTCAAGAAGAAATCGACAAACTCAAAGAGCAGAGAGAAAAAGAAATCAATGCCAGCTTGGTAAAGCTTAACAACGATATTTACCAAAATGAAAAAGGGCTTGGCGAAAACGATCGTGTGTATTTGGTCGCCGCTTCTATTATTGCTACGATTGGAATACCTGGAAAAGTGTCCCCGCTTGAAAAAGCGGATCTCAAATCTTCCGTCGAAAAAGGCAATACCGATGGCGACATCATGATGAGAAAAATAAAAGCCTTTTTGAGTGAAAAAGAGTTGCCGGAAGAGAAAAAAGAACTCATTTTACGAACGCTGCAAAACACTCTTACGACTAATAATATCAACAAAGTTGAAAACGGCGAAAGCCAACTCAAACGCGTGTTTTCAAAGATTGTCGATAATCTCGGGATTTACTACAAAATCGGCTTAACGACAGATTTTACCGGCAAATTGTTCAATGAAATGTATGGTTGGCTTGGATTTTCCCAAGACAAGCTAAATGACGTGGTGCTTACACCGTCGTATGTAGCCACATTGCTGGTAAAACTGGCGCGGGTAAATAAAAATTCGTATGTCTGGGATTTTGCCACTGGTTCGGCGGGGTTGCTAGTAGCCGCGATGAACGAAATGCTTAACGATGCAAAAAATTCCATTACTTCACCAGATGAACTTGCTCAAAAAGAAATTAAAATTAAAGCCGAACAACTTTTGGGATTGGAACTTCTTTCAAGTGTGTACATGCTTGCTATCCTTAATATGATTTTGATGGGGGATGGAAGCTCAAACATCTTGAATCAAGATTCTTTGAAGGATTTTGATGGAAAATACGGCTTTGGAAAGACAGATAATAATTTTCCTGCTGATGCGTTTGTGCTAAACCCACCATATTCTGCCAGCGGAAACGGTATGAACTTCGTAGAGAAAGCGCTCAACATGATGCACAAAGGCTATGCCGCTATTATTATCCAAAACTCAGCGGGGAGTGGTAAGGCCAAAGATTACAATAAACGAATTCTTCAAAAACATACACTTTTAGCGAGCATCAAAATGCCAATAGATTTGTTTATCGGCAAATCGAGCGTGCAAACGAATGTTTATGTGTTTAAAGTAGGTGAAAAACACCAAAAAGACGAGATGGTAAAATTCATCGATTTTTCAAATGATGGATACACGAGAACAAATCGTAAAAAGGCAAGCAATAATCTCAAAGATACCGACAGGGCAAAAGAGAGGTATGAAGAACTGGTAAACCTGGTGCGGTTTGGCAAAAGCAAACTGAATATTTTTACCGAAGCGGAATACTTCGAAAACACTATTAATCCCGAAAGTGGCGTCGACTGGAATCAGTCCGCCCCCATAGACACGAAGCCAACGATAGAAGACTTCAAAAAAACTGTCGGCGACTACCTGGCCTGGGAAGTAAGCAACATCTTAAAACAGCAAACCAAAGACGAACCGTCGGGAAAATCCTAGCCCCACTCGACAAAAAGTTGCAGGAGGTTGAGTGGGGCGAATATGGACTGGGAGATTTGTTTGAAGTAAAGAGTAATCCTCAATTAGACAAAGGAGATTTTGTTTTTGGCGAAGAAAGAAAATTTCCCTATTTTACTAGAACTGAATTTAATAATGGAATTCTGGGGTATGTAGATTATTTAGACGAAGAGCACAAAGTTAAAGGTGGATGTTTGGCTGTTGGGATGATCGCAATGAAGTTTTTCTACATGGGAAGCGACTTTTATGCAGGACAATTTACCAAAAGAGCAATTCCGAAGTCGTTTACTTTAACGCCAAGATTAGCGAATTATTTTATTTGTCTACTCAACAAAAATCAAAGAGTTTTTCAGAATACTCTAGTTAGAAATTTTGAAAGTGTATTTAACAACACAAAAATCCTCCTCCCCACCAAAAATGGCAAAATAGATTTTGCCTTTATGGAAAGCTTTATAGCGGAGCTGGAGACAGAGAGAATAGCGGAGCTGGAGACATATCTATTAGCGAGCGGACTCAAAGACTACACTCTTACTAATGAAGAGAAGAAAGTGCTGGCAGAGTTTGAAAAATTACAATGGGAAGTTTTCAATATTGAAAAATTATTCGGCGAATCAACTCGCGGTAAACGTCTAAAAAGCGACGACAGAATTTTGGGAGAATTACCTTTTGTAACTGCCGGTGAAACGGATGAAGGTATTTCTGCGTTTATTGGAAATGCTGTAACCGTATTTTCAGAAAATACGACAACAATTGATATGTTTGGTTCTGCAAAATATCGAAACTATAAATATGGTGCCGATGATCATGTTGCTGTAGTGCATACCGAACATTTGCCAAAATTTGCTTCTATATTTATAACAACAGCAATTCATAAATCATCATATAACGGGCAGTTTAATTACGGCAGAAATTTTTATGCAAAAGATGCGGATGCGTTAAATATTTTGCTTCCTGCCCAAAACAATCAGCCAGACTACAAAAAAATGGAAATTTTTATTTCCGCTATTCAAAAACTGGTGATAAAAGATGTCGTGCTTTATGCCGATCGAAAAATTGCCGCAACTAAGAAAGTTGTAAAAAGATAGGGCAAATTTAAGTGTCGTTGTCTTGTGGCGAGATAAGTTACTGAAAAAATCGCCTCAAGAAAAGGAAAAGTTCTAACTATATTCACCTCCTCATTTTTTATGAACCAAGCTGTCTCTTCCGGCACCGTGCACGCCCTCCCCGCTGACCTGCGTAAGGCCCTGGTCGCCGACAAGCTGGCCCTAGAGAAATGGCAGAGCCTCACCCCGCTCGCCCGCAACGAGTGGATTTGTTGGACCACCTTTGTGAAGCAACCACAGACACGACAAGAACATGTCGAACGCGTGGTTTCACAACTCAAAGAAGGCAAGCGCCGACCATGCTGCTGGATTGGATGTATCCATCGCGAAGATAAGGCCATAAGTAAATCCGTGCAGTGGGTATTAAGCAAACGTTCTAAAAAAGAAAAAAAATGAAACCCTACCTTATCCTCATCCGCGGGATCAATGTTGGTGGCAAAAACAAATTGCCGATGGCTGGGCTACGAAAATGCCTGACAGAGTTGGGGTTTAGCGATGTTTCTACCTATATCGCTAGCGGCAACGTATTGTTGAAATCGAGCAAAAGCTCCGATAAGATAAAAGCCGAGATCGAAGCTGCTCTGCCCAAACATTTTAAGCTCGATAGTAAACTGGTTAAAGTATTAGTATTGACCCGTGCCCAGTTAAAGGCTGTAATTGATAATAAGCCCAAAGATTTTGGCGACGAGCCGCAGAAGTATCACAGCGACGTGATTTTTTTAATCGATATTACAGCGAAAGAGGCGATGAAGGTGTTTAATCCCAAAGAAGGGGTAGATACTATCTGGCCAGGGAAGGGCGTGATTTATTCCGCCCGCCTGAGCGCGCTACGTACCAAAAGCCGGCTTAGTAAAATTGTGGGGACCCCTGCCTACCAATCTATGACTATCCGTAATTGGAACACTACTACCAAGCTATTGAATTTAATGAGTGATGTATAATATATGCCCAAGGCCAATCAACGCTACCGCACTATCACCGAATATATTGCGCTCTTCCCGCCACCGGTGCGGCGACTGCTCGCGAGCGTGCGCCAAGCGATCGCTTCGTGCGCGCCCACTGCCACCGAGACGATAAATTACGGCATACCCACCTTCAAGCTGGGTGGGCGCAATTTGGTACATTTCGCTGCTTTCAAACATCATATCGGGTTTTACCCCACACCCGCGGCGATCAGCTTTTTTCAAAAAGAATTAACTGGTTTTAAACAGGCCAAAGGATCGGTGCAGTTTCCACTTGAGGGGCCCATGCCCATTGGCACTATAAAAAGAATGGTCAAATTTAGGGTAAACCAAATTACTACCGCGGCAAGTAAAAAGAAATAACCTATGAACATGTTCAAACCGGTAAAAGCCACCTCTATTCAGGGATATATCGCCGAGCTCCCGCCCGAGCGCCGCTCTGCGATAGAATTTTTGGATGGATTTATCAAGAAAACCGCACCCAAGCTCCAGCCCATATTTGCGTACAACATGCTGGGATATGGCAGTTTCAAATACAAAAATTACAAAAAAGAGGTTATCGATTGGCCGCTGATTGCCCTGGCCAGCCAGAAAAATTATATTAGTTTATATGTCTGCGCTATCGAAGCCGGGAAATATGTGGCCGAAAAACATAAGCACGAGCTGGGCAAGGTAACGGTGGGGAAGAGCTGTATACGGTTTAAAAAAATCGAAGATCTAAACCTAACGATGTTGGCGCAGGTGATAAAAGAGGCCGAGAAATCGCCAGGGTTGGTAGCAGACAATGCCACCAAAGCGACGAAAAAATCCAAGAAAAAGTAATCTTTTTGGGCTCTAAAACGTGAATATACCGCCATTTTTTATACATTTTCACGTTTATATTGACAAAAACGTGAATATAGTGTATACTAGGGTGGTATGGTAAAAGTGCTTACGGTATACAGCAAAATACAGGAATTACGGGAACGATATTACCGCGCGGCTCTGGGCAAAGAGGCGCTGCTTCGGCTTATCAGCGAAGCCGAGGTGGCCGAGCAGGTATATAATTCGAATGCGATTGAAAATAACACACTGACGCTTGAGGAAACCGAGAAAATATTACTGCAAATTGATTTGGATCGCTACATCAATACACGCGAATTATTCGAAGCCAAAAATTTGGCGCGCGTGGTGTCGTATGTGGATACCAAAGCCAAAGCCAGCGAACTGACGCTAGACATAATTTTGTCGCTCCACCAGATGCTCATCAGCAATATCCGCGACAGCATCGCGGGGCGGTTTCGCCGAGACAATGAGTATGTGCGCGTCGGCAGTCATATCGCGCCGCCGCCCACGGAGGTGGTAGAGAGGCTCGAAAAAATGTTGATCGAGTATCAATCTAGTAATGACGACCATATTATCAAACGCATTGCGCGCCTGCATCTGGCATTTGAATTTGCGCATCCGTTTGTCGATGGCAATGGCCGGATCGGGCGGGTGATTAATAATTATTTATTGATCCGCGAAGGTTTTGTGCCGATCAATATTAAATTTATCGAACGCAAACAGTATTACGAAGCCTTCAAAGAATTTAATATTCAGGGCGGCACGACCATTATGGAAGAAATAGTCGGCCGGGCGCTGACCAACAGTTACCATAAACGGCTGGCGTATTTGGAAGGTAAAAAAATTATCACGCTGGCGGAATTTGCGAAATTACACAAAGAATCGCATTCAAATTTACTAAATAAAGCTAATCGGCAAACGATTGAAGCCTTTTTGGAAAAGGGGTTTTGGAAAATCGGCGTGCCGCAACAAACTCCGTAGAATTTTTTACGTATACATTTTGTTATGCCAGGATTTGAATTAATTGCGCGGGCGGTGATTACCAAAGATGATAGGATTTTGGTCTGCCGTGGCGTGGGCAAAGAGAATTATTTTTTCCCCGGCGGCCACATAGAATGGGGCGAAGGCGCGGCCGCGGCGGTGCAGCGAGAACTGCGCGAAGAGCTGGGCCTAGAAGCGGTGGTAGGGGAGTGTATCGGCCTGAGCGAAAACTACTATACGGTTAAGGATACCGAGCACCACGAAATGAATGTAGTGTTTGCCGCCACTATTCTGGATGGAGAAGTGCATAGTCAGGAAAAGCACCTAGAGTTTACCTGGGTTAAAAAAGATGAATTAAGTGCGCTTAAGGTATTCCCCCTTACCTTAAAACAAGCCGTGCTGGCGTGGTGGGCAGACAAGAACAGGTTTTGGACGAGTGAAATTGAACCTAATTCATAAATTTATGGCCACCAAGCAATCAACCGTTGATGTTATCCTCGACCAGCTGGCGCCGCTGGGCGATGTGCGGGCACGGAAAATGTTCGGCGAGTATGCGCTGTATTTTGCAGGCAAAGTAGTAGGGTTGATTTGTGATGATACGTTATTTATTAAAATTACCGAACCGGGCCACGCTATGATGGGCAAAAATCAAAAAACCGGGTGCGCGTATCCGGGGGCCAAACCTTCGTTTCAAATTGCTCCGGAGCAGATCGAAGACGCGGATTGGCTGGGGCAAGTGGTGCGCGTCACAGCCGAGCATCTGCCTGCGCCGCTGCGAAAGAAAAAAATAAAAAAAGTTTAAATTAATTGTAGAGAAGACAGGGGTGTGTTAGAGTATTTTAAATTTTTAAAATGTTGTACCAAAATTACTATGAAAAAATGGCCTTTGATAGCGGTGGCGAGTGTGGCGATAGTCGCCGGGGGTGTGGCGGGGTATTATTATTTTCCTACGATGGACACGCTAGACGCCGAAGCGGCCACGAGTACCGAAGCCGGGGTAATGCCAAAAGCGTTGTCTAACAAAGAAGTATTGGCATTAGCGGATAATAAATATGCTACGGGCACGGTCCCGCTTGGAGACGATAAATACCAAACAACTGGCGCTAAAAAAGGGTATGTTTATTTGTGTAATGTCCACAAAGATAATCCGGGCTCGGCAGTGAACGGCCCGTGGATTCAGGGTAAGAGCTGGAATTTTTTGAAAAAGGTGTCGAGTACGGGCAGTGTAAAGTGGGCACAAGCAGCTTTTAAAAACGTAGTCGCGAACGCGACGCGCACCCTTACGGGGAATGGTCTCCCCATTAATCACACGACCGGTGTGTTCCCGGTGGCAAAAAATGATCCCGCCAGCGCCTATGATGCGAATCCGAATACAATCTCGGCCCAAACGTTGAACAAACAACTGCCCAGTAATCCGACCTATTCCAAAACGCCATATTGTATGGGCGGCGAGGTGGGCATCATGCTCACGGGGGTGCCGCTTTTCAATGCGTTTGATGCGGGGCTGCGCGATGCGCCTGCGCATGAATTGCAAGATAGCTGCGATGGCCATCCGCAAGGATCGGGGCAGTATCATTATCATAGCCTTAGCTCTTGTTTTAAGGATGTTGGCGTCTCGACCGTGCTTGGCTACGCGCTTGATGGCTTCCCGATTACCGGAGCGATGGTGGCCAAGGATAAATATCTCACCACCGAAGATTTGGATGAATGTCATGGTATCGTGAGCGAAGTAGTAGTAGACGGAAAAAAGAAAAATACGTATCATTATGTGATGACACGGGATTTCCCGTACTCTGCCGGATGTTTTCGTGGCAAACCGGTAAGCCTTATGGTAATGGGTAATGGCGGTATGGCTAATCAGTCAGAAAATACGCGGCCTACCGCTGCGAATGGCGAGCCCCCTCAAGAAGCCTACGATGCCTGCAAGAACAAAAACACTGGCACTGCCTGCACGATTACCACTCCACAAGGAAAGCGTAACGGGTATTGTGATATGCCGCCTGGCATTACACAAAAAGTATGTGTTCCGGCTCGTTAATTTTTTGATATGGAAAAAGCAGGTGTATTTATAAATCGAACAACTAGCAAAGGAAATAGTTTAAAAAATGCGTTTTTGTATAAAGATAAGGTGGCAGAAACAGAAATTGATGCGGGGGCAGCCGAGGTGATAGAAATGATAAAAAACGAAGTGGGCGATTTAGAAAAAACCCCAGAGCGTTTGGTAGTAATACTACAGCGCATAATTAAAAAGGATGCTTTTGTAAATCAAGCGTCCCATCTTTTGAGTGATGAGTATGAGATGACCGATGCTAAAGAAGCAAAAGGGGATGCCGAGGATTTGTACGAAAATGAGTGGAAGCGCATTGAAGACAGGTTTTTTGCAAAAATTATCTGGGCTCTAGAAAAAGAATTCCCTAGTTTTACCCGCGAAGATTTTAAAATGATCCGCGAAACGTTGATACCGGGGGTTTTTGAAAGAGGAGCAGCCCAACGAGCGCAAACTCCGTCGGGCAAATCTGAAGTGGTAAAAGTTTATTCTGAGGGTAATGCAAGATTTAAGCGAAAACATGAGGAGGCCATGAAGATTTTTAACGAGGCACCACCACACCCCGCGCTTAGGCCGACCGAGTTTATCCCGTTGCCTCAAGAAAAAATGGCCGTTATTTCGCCGTTCGCAGAACAATTAGAAACACTGTACCAAAACGGTACAGTGGGGTCTTTGACGGAGGCATTGCAGGTGTTTGCAACCACGGCCGAGGGTTTGGAACATTTGGATGAGCGCGGCTTAGTTTTGTTGGATATTGTGCCGGCCAATATCGGCGTGCGATTTTCTGAAGAAAAAAAGATAAAAGAAGGCTTTCTTTTTGATTATGATAAAATGGTAAAAAAGGGTGAAAAATTGAAGGCTGGCGAAGTGGAGGGGACTCTGCCCTATTTTATTCCGGAATTACAAACTAGAATGACCGAGACGACTGTAGGATCGGAACAAATGGTGTTCCAACTAGGGCTGTCACTATTCGACACCTTGTTTCCTTCTGCCAGACAGAAGGAAAGGGACAACTTTGATTATCGGTGCACTACACCTGAAAGACTGCGCAATTATTTTTCGGAGGTGATGGCAAACTACCCTGGTCTTAAAGGCGTTGATAAAAGTAAAACGAACGTTATAGAATTGCTGGGGTATATCCAAAAATTGTGCAGCTATTCTCCTAATAGTCGCCCCGCTATAGCAGATGTGGTGCAAGACGTGCGGCGGTTTCAAGAACAATTAAAAAATGAAGTGTAATTATTTTAATTCTTATTAAGTATTGTTTTATGAGTATAAATCTTTGGGCAGTGTTAGGCTGCGGCATTTTTTCGATGGTATTGGGCTTTGTTTGGTATGGCCCGTTGTTTGGCAAGAAGTGGATGGAAGTGATCGGAGCTGATGCGCTGGATGCAGCCGAGCGTAAAAAAATGCAACAACGTGCTGGGCCGTTGTACCTGTTGCAGTTTTTGTTGACGCTGTTTCAGGCTTTTGTGGCGTCGGGATTTATTTACGAGTTTAGAGATGGATCGTTAAAAACACCCCTTCAGTTAATGTTGATGCTGTGGGGTGGGTTTGTAGTGCCTATTACCGCGGCCAATGCCATGTGGAATAATGAATCGAAAAAAAAGTCTTGGACTCGATTTTTATTAAGCGCCGGTTATCAACTGGTGCTTAATCTGGCGTTTGGTTTGATATTATTTTTGTGGGTTTAATTTGAATGCCAGAATATATATCTTTGGGCAATGAAAGGGTGGAATATTACGTGCGCACAAGTAGTACGGCCAAGCGATTGCGAGTGGCTGTTCATCCGGGTGGGAACGTGATGGTAACGGTACCGGTGCGTGTGCCGTCAGTTTTGATAAAGAAATTTTTGCAATTTAAGGCTGAGTGGCTATTACAGTCTATACAACGTTTGCGGTTGGTGGCACCCTTACCAGCGGCAAATAAGCGGGAATCTAGAAAGCGTTTTTTAGAAAGTAAGACGGCCGCGCGTGGGTTGGTGTTGCAAAAATTGTCGCATTTTAATCAGCAGTATAATTTTAAAGTAGGCGAAGTTACTATCCGCAACCAAAAAACACGCTGGGGAAGCTGTTCCAAGACAGGAAATTTAAATTTTAATTATAAAATTGTTACGCTACCCGAGCGATTGGTGGATTTAATAATTGTGCATGAGCTGTGCCATCTGGCAGAGATGAATCATTCAAAACGGTTTTGGCGGCGGGTAGCCGAACAGATTCCAGACTATAAAGAGCGGTCGAAAGAACTCAAAAAATGGTCTTTGGCCAACTAAACTCGCAGCTTTACAGCTGGGTACAGCTGGTTTATACTTATCACACGATTTACAATTTATTTGTTGCCCTATGAAAATAGCACGACAAAATTATGTCGGATTGTTACTTCTGCTCGTGGCTGTGGGAATGCTACCTGGGTGTGCCTGGGGGCCCGAACAGTATACCAAGACTAACTTTGATCCTTTGACCGAGGCACAAAACAAAAGAACCGCGCCCCCGGCGACCAAACTGTCGCTATCGGAGGCCGTAGATTCTTATGGGCACGGCAGCCAAAATAATTCGACCACGCCTGCTACTTCATCTTTATCTAATCCTACTAAACCTATGGACACTACCGTAAAAACTTCAGAAAAAATGCTGGCTACTTTGCATACGGAACAGGGGGATATCGTAATTGAATTGTCGGACAAAACTCCCAAAACCAGCGGTAATTTTATGGAGTTGGCCAAGAATAAATTTTATGATGGCACCATTTTTCATCGGGTAATCAAAGGTTTCATGATCCAGGGTGGCGACCCTAGAGGCGATGGAACCGGCGGCCCAGGGTACACTTTTGCGGATGAGCCGTTTACCGGCAGCTATACGCGCGGCACGGTCGCCATGGCGAATGCCGGTCCAAATACCAATGGCAGCCAATTCTTTATTATGCATGCCGACTACCCATTGCCGCCTAACTATGTTATTTTTGGTCGGGTCGTGAAGGGAATGGAAGCGGTAGATAAAATTGCCACTGCCCCGGTGAAGGCCGGGCGCTCCGGAGAAGGGTCGACGCCAGTAACACCGGTAGTAGTGAAAACGGTAACGATAGAAAAGAAATAATTTTTTCGTAGTGATTTTAACCAAAACTCCTGAGAGAATCTCAGGAGTTTTTTGATAGTACCGTCTAGGTTTATTGCTGCTTAACAGCATGGGTCTGAATATACTTTTTCATCGTTTGTATAAAATTTTCTTCGGTAAAGGCGTTGGCTGTCGTATAACAGGCTGCTTCCATGCTTTGTGCGCGTAGAGACGTGAGAGCTTGAATGGCCGAAATGAGCTGGCTAACGTTCGGGTTGGCTGGGACGAAAAGGCCGTTTATGCCATCTTTAATAATTTCTAACAGCCCGCCTTCGGCTGCGCCAATGACCGGTTTGCCGGCGACCATTGATTCTACTGCTGTCATGCCAAAATCTTCGCGGACAGGAATATAGATCGTGGCACGACAGCGGCCAAGGTATTTGATTAAATCTTCGTCCGAAATCCAGCCCAGAATCGTAATATTAGGATGACCAGTGGCTATTTTTATAACGCGATCGTATTCCGGGCCACCGGACGCGATGATCAATTTTTGCTCCGGGAGTTGAGTAAAGGCCTCGACAATCAGCGCTACGCGTTTCACATCATATAGCCTGGCCCAGGAGAAAAAATAATTCTCGGAACCAAGATTTTTGAAAGGTAGAGTGGTGCACGGGGGGTACGCAACTACGGAATCGAGGTGTAGATATTTTTTTATTCTGGCCTGCGTATTGTTGGAATTGGTAACAATAAGATCAAATTTTTTGGCCAGGGTACTAAAGCGCCAACGGTTAAAGGTGGCAAAAGGGACAAATAGTATTTTTTTCCAGAGCGGATACGAGGCCAGCCGTTCTTCGTAGCAGTCATACAAATGGCGTGGGGGGGTGTGCATATAGGCAATGTTTGTCTTGCCTTGCGCTCGTAACAGGCTGACTAAACAATCGCCGCTATAAATAATGACATCATAGTTTTTGAGAAAGCTAGTTTTGAAAAGAAAGGCCAGTTGCACTTGCAGATAACGGAAACCAGGCAGCCTAGAAAAGAGTGATTCTCTAAAGAGCTCGATGGTCTTGATCCCTTCAGTGCGCGGGTCAAACGCATCTTTGGCAATGAAAGCCGTGGCAATGTCGGCATTCAGGCCCTTGGCCAGGCTAATGATCAAACGCTCTCCGCCGCCGCGGTAGAGAAAATAATCGTGTAGGATTATAATTTTTGATTGGGATTCAGTCATATATGATCGTGATAGCGTGCTTGGGGCGGTAGAGGTGCAGAACAGAGCCTGATTAGACACTGCCTTTGGTGGCTTCTAAAAATAAAAACAGAGGAAATTCCCGGCGGCTATGATTTTCGGCAGCTGCGCGCGTTCCGTGGGGCGTAGTTTTGTGCGAGATCCATTCTTCGAGGCGCGTGACTGCGAAGGTGTTGTTATTAAGAAGTTTAAAATAATATTGGAGAGGGCGATGAAATGAGGTGGTGGTAGCCGAGTTGGTTTGGCCCGGATGCATGTCGATTGAGACGGTAATTTCTGATAAATAACTGTCGAGACGGCGGTACTGCTGTTTTGTCGTATCATCCCATCCCCACGAGCTGTGTTTGGGTATACGAAAGGCCGGGTGATTCAATACCAGGGCTAGGCGCCCTCTTGGTTTTAAGACGCGTTGACATTCTTTGAAAACCGCCGGAATATTTTTTATATTTTGAATGGCGAGTACACTAAAAACACAGTCAAATGTGTTGCCCTTCAATTGGTTTAATTGCTCGGCCGAACCGACAAAAAAGGTACCGTCGGGCACGTTTTTTTTTGCTCGCTCGATAAGTTCGGGGGCAATATCAATACCGGTAATAATAGCGCCTTTATCCGCACACGCTCGAGCAAAAAATCCTTGACCACATCCCAGATCTAGCATCATTTGACCAGGAAGCGGATTCAGCAGCCGGAGCAAGTTCGGCAGAATGACTGATTCTTGATAAGAATCAGGAGCAGATAATAAATGGTCGTACCAATCGGCCACCGGGCCCCAGGAAGTAGGAGTGTTCTTCATAAATCATTCACGATGTTGTCAGGTAAGTAAATCCTTTTTATTGGTTGGGTTGATAATACACTCAACAATTCCCATGGAGTTTTTTTAAGAACGGGATGGGTGAAAGAGTGTGCTATATCAGAGAGCGGTTTCAAAACAAAAGCCCGTTCGTGCAGGCGGGGATGGGGGACGATAAGATCAGGTTCGTTTATGATTTGATCTTCATATACTAGGATATCGATATCAATTGTTCTCTGTGCGTTAGGTTCGCCTCGATCACGGCCCAGAGCCGCTTCAATGGAAAGAATTTGTGTTAGCACTTCACGCGGTGAGTACGAAGTTAACAGTTTTAAGACTAGATTAAAGTGCCAGCGTTGATTGGAAAACGGAATTGGCTCAGTTTCATACCACGGTGAAATTAAAGTGATAGTACCGTATTTTTTTAATTGTTCAATGGCTGATTCCAGGTGATAGCGACGGTCGCCTACATTAGAGCCGAGCCCCAAGTAGACAGTGGCTAAATTTTTCGTATTCGCGCGGGCAGAGAAAAAATTACGGAGTCGAGCGGCAAGTGACATAGGTACACGGGTCAATCCAGGCGGATAAGTCTTTTTTATTTTGTACATATCCGCGCAATTCTACTGCCTTGCCTAAATGAAATGATAGATGGAGGTGTTTGCGTTCACCATCGGTTTCTTTGGGTGTTTCGCCCAGAGTGCTAAATTCTTGTCCGGCCACCAGCTGATCGCCGACCTTCGCAGTAGTACGCATGTATGACAGGTGACCATAGAGTACCATGATTGGCTTATTATCCAGGGAGCATTCTTGGATCGCAACCCCGCCATAACCAAGCACGGCATTTTTGTAGCGCAGCGGCCCGTTACAGACAGCGTACACCAAGACCGGCTGGTTGCTTTCGCTCTTGGTAAGGATTTCAAAATCAACTCCGGTATGATATCCAGAAAAACGTTCGGGCTGTACGGGGGAGGTGGCCTTGTTAATAAGTTGGCCAAAAGTTTTTTTGGTCACCCGTTCGGAAGAGTGGGCGAGGGGTATAGACCAAGTAGCGGCGGTGGAAGTGGGCATAGCTGGCGGCGTACTGGTAGCAACAGAAGTATTGGTAGGAATAGAAGTCTGTGGCGAGCAGGCATACCCGGAAAAAATGAGGAGACCAAGAACTAAACAGATTGTTTTTTTCATAGGGAGCGAGTTATTTCTACGCCCGCCCAGGCTACGTTTTTCTTTCGTAGTGCACCGGGTTTTTTAAGGCGAAGAGTAATTTTTTTAAGAGGAAATTCTTTTAGCAACCGTGTAGTAATTTGTTCTGCCATCGCTTCGATGAGAAAAAAACGAGTACGTGATAGTAGGGAGGCGATGGCGGCATGGACGGTACTGTAATTAATAGTATCATTCAGATCATCGGATTGACCAGCCCGTTTTAGGTTTAGGTATAATTCTATATCAACATACATGGGCTGGAGTTTTTTTTGTTCAGCGAGAGTGGCTCCTACATGGCACAAAAAACGGCACTCAGACAGAAGTATCTTGTCCATAGATTAGATATTTTTAATCGCATCGCTGATTTGCAGCGCCCGTTTGCAAGCCTGAACATCATGCACGCGTAAAATAGTTGCGCCGTTTTGAGCAGCGATCACCGCGGCTGCAATCGTGCCTTCTAATCGCTCGGCCGGAGGCAGCCCGCCGTTTAGTGTGCCGATGAACGATTTGCGAGACGGTCCGACAAGAATGGGGAGACCAAGATCGGTAAATTCGTGCAATCGTTTTAAAATAGTTAGATTATGTTCCAGTGTTTTGCCAAAGCCCAGGCCCGGATCGAGTGTGATATTTGTAAGGCCGGCAGACTGCGCGGCCGCAATGCGCGAACGAAAAAAGTTTTTAATATCCAGTATAACATCAGTATACTCCGGATTTTGTTGCATGGTTTGGGGGCGGCCTAGCATATGCATGATAATAACCGGCGCATTATAGCGGGAGGCTACTTTTATCATGTCCGGGCTGCTAAGGCCGGTAATATCGTTGAGAATAGTTGCCCCGTGTTCGAGCGCGAGCGCGGCTACCCGCGGTTTGTAGGTATCGATCGACAGGGGGATAGTGGGAAAAAGTTTTTTTAAGTGATCGATAATAGGAATAACCCGGTTAAGTTCTTCTGCTTCGGGAACGGGCGTGGCCCCGGGGCGAGAGCTTTCGCCGCCGATATCCAGCAGATCGGCTCCCTCGGCGATCATTTGAGACGCATGAGCAATCGCGGCCTCAATATGAGTATGCCATTTACCGCCATCAAAAAAAGAATCGGGGGTGACATTGAGCACCCCCATGAGTTGGGTTTTAGGAAGAGTCGAATTCATTATAGTGTTAGCAAGCGGTAGTTAAAGCTTGTGGGAAGTACGCGCGGCAAATGCCCGTCAGGAAATTCCATAACGCGTCCCGGCCAGCCGTCACGCCTTGTGCCGCGGAGTCCTGGGTTTCTTTAGACGTAGCGGTAGAATCGATGATGTTCCACCAGGCATTGGCATGAGCGATATCCATGACGCCGTGAACCCGAAAGAATTGGAGTCCTCGTTCGTCAGTAATAGCGTAATTTTTCTGCAAGCCGGTAATTTTTTTGGCAGAAACGGCCGGGATCTGGTGTTCGTAGGCCGCGAGTGCCGCTACCCCGGACAGGGTGGATTCCTGGCTAAGCTCGGTAAAAGTTTTTAGGGTGGCGAGGGTTTCGGGAAGTGGTACGGAGTTTTGCACGGCTTCACGGTTAGCGCCTACGCTTTCGGCGAAACGCAGCCATAATTCGCGATGGTTACTCTCGCCGTGTTCTTCGTCGTAGAGATTTTCGGTAATGGTTTGGCGAATAGCTGGATCGTCGCAATTGGTGTGAATTTGGCTTAAAAAGCGGGGGAAATTGCGTTCGAGATGGTAATATTGTTCGGCATAGCGC
>CAZPCV010000010.1:14590-18138 GCA_964585245.1 uncultured Gammaproteobacteria bacterium | reverse complement strand
TCGTAAAAGTATGTTAACCTACCTAAAAATATATGAATCAAGACTACGAAAAACCAGTCGCAAAAAATACTACTCCACCGGTGCAGAAGAAATTTTTCTTTTTGCGTCATTATCATGGTGACAGAGTCCGCGAGCTCTTTATGCTGGCTGGACTTATTATGATTGTGTCTTTTCCGTTTTTCAATCAAATCATTTTTTTGCCGTCGTTTTTTTCGGTATTAGGAATTATAGTGATCGCGTTCCTGGCCGGGCTCGAAAGCCCAGAAAAACGGTGGGTATTAATTTTGAATACCGCCATTGCTTCGCTGGGCTGCCTCATATTCGAATATCAGGCGGCGCAATTTTATTCGAATTCTACGACCGATACCGCGACGGACCAGTGGTTTTTTTGGGTGAACCAAGCGCTGGCAATTATTTTTTTTCTAGCTTTATATTTTAGTGCCAAAACGTTACGAGTAGCGAAAGTACCGGTTAAGTGATATGGAATACGTACCAGTGTGTGATGAGCAGGGAAAGTTAACGGGTGAAATAAAATCCCGTAGTGACGTGCACCGGAACGGCGATTGGCATCCAACAGTGGATGTGTGGCTTCTCAACTCGCGCGGTGAATTATTGTTGCAGCAGCGCTCTGCCCAGAAAGAAGGCAACCCACTAAAGTGGAACAGTTCCGCCGCTGGCCATGTCACAGCGGGCACCACATCTCTTTTTACCGCGCGCCAAGAAACGCTCGAAGAACTGGGGCTCGATCTGAATGAAAATCGGTTTACTTTTTTATTTACCACACAAGAAGTGTTTCCGTTTCTCGATCGGCCCAATCCGGCACGGGAATTAGCCCATGTATTTTTAGCGGAAGTAGACGTGGAAGTTGATAAACTGTCTCTACAGGTAGAAGAAGTAGCCGATGCGGTGTGGGTGCCGATTAAAGAATTGGAACGCCGCGTAGTGGCGGGGGACTCGGCACTCGTGCGCCACGATGAACAGTACCAAAAATTATTTGGTTATTTGAGAACAAGACTAGAAACAGCTATTATCTGACTTTGCCGGCGTAAATTTTTCGTGTGTGGCGGTGGCCGTACACTTGTGGAGGGCGCAACCTGCGAACAAGGTCAAACTTTTCTTTGGTGGCAAACACGCGTCGGTTAGTATAGTCTGATTGATCAGCCATTTTTTTAGCATAATCATATTCTCCCGATTTAACCTGGCCATCCACTTCTCTAGGAAAATAAAAATGCATTTCTTTTTTTCTAATCACGCCTGAATCATCGGTGTGCCACAAATAAAGTTTTATAAAATGCAAATCATCCCCGCCACCAGCACCGCCGCTTCTTTTGCCACCACGTTCATCCTTGTACTCGTGGACCACCAATCGTTGTTTGCCGTCTTTATTAGCTTCGGTGAGCCATTGTTGAATGAGTTTGCCCAGAACTATCGGCATGGTAACGTGAAGCGTTTCTTTTTCTGTTTTTTCCTCACCAGAAAAGAATGTGCGAGGCGCGAAATCAAAACTTCCTTGTTTTAATAGGTCCAAAGCTGCTTCTTTAAAAACAATGGATTCAGCAAAAATATCTTTTGCCACCTCTTGGTTAAGCTTATTTTTTTCTTCTACTTTACGCTGCATGGATAAAAGAGTTTTGGTGCCACCTTCTCGGGTTTTAAGCTCTATTTCATGAGGCTTTCCGTCAATATTTAAAAAAGTTTTTTCATTATTTTTTATCAGAAATTTTGCCTCGATTTCAGTAATCGGCTTTATTCCAGCATCGATAGTTTTTTTGTATAATTTGTTGACTTCATGAAATAAAATCATGAGCGTTAATTTTTTTCGTGCTTCATAACAGGCGATTTTTTGTGCTCGCCTCTCTTTTCGGTTTTTCGCCAGATTGATTTTTTTGCCAAAAGCTATATCTAACAAGTCGTGCATATCTGCGCCAACTACTTCGGGCGATTCCAATAAATATTTCTTATCAAATCTGCCGTCGCTGGCGATGTGTGCCGAAAAAGCGTCGACCTGGGAACTTAATTCCAATTGTATTTCCAATATTTCTGGGTCCAGCATGGGGGCGTCATTTACCTCTTGCCATTTGCGCAATTCTTGTGTAGACATGGCTTTTATTTGTTCATCGGTAAGATCTGCCAGTGTTTTTTTGGGTTTCGAAAGAAATTGCTTAAGCAAACTTTTATCCGCTCTACCGGCGCGTAATTCGGCAGCATAGCGCTGCTTACGCTCGATATCTACTTTTTCTTCAGAGTTGCTTTTTGGGGATATTTCTTTGCTTTCTAATTTTAAACGTTTAACAAGCTCTTCAATGCTGGCAGCCGCTTTTGTGCCATTAATTTGCACGTCGCGATAAAGGTGGAAGGTATCAGCTAATTTATATAATCGTAAAAATTCTTTGTTTTTGAACAAAGTTCTAAGCTCTCTTTTGCTGAGCGGCTCACCATTTTGTGGAAAAAACAGGTTGAAATTTAAATGTAAGCCGGGTATACCTTGGCCAGTTAAATAATTATGGCCCTCATTGGTATACCGACGCACTGCCTCGTAATTTGAACTGCGTAATCCGACGTTAGAATTTTTTGGATTAAAATCGAAGCCTTCAATCAGGTCTTTCCACAAGCTGTCGGTTTCTTGAAATAGATCATCGAGAGTGGCAAAAATAGTTTTTTCTTCAGCGCCTAATTTTTCTGCTTCACCTGTTTGACCCGCCTCTTGGGCGGCAATTTTTTTGGCATAGGTAGTGCGTAATTTTTTCATTTCCAAGTCAATGGCGTCTCGTAAATTATTTCCAGCATTTTGAAAAGCTTTACGTTCTTCCGAGATGGGGTCCGCTCTGTAATCAATGATTGTTTTGGTAATTTTTTGGCCGTTAACTTCCTCAGTTACTTCGTTTTCAAGCTGATAATAGCCATCATTGAAAGCTCCGATTTTTTGGCTATTAGTTGATTTTTTAAATTCTAATTCTGAAGGGTCCAGAATGTCCTGAAGTTTTACGCCGTGCAATAAATGTTCCAAAATGGAAAGTTTTTTATCGGCTTCGATTCTTTTCAGTTCGGTGAGGAATAATTTTCTGGCGAAATTATTTTCGGGAGTTTCCGTATCAGACAATTCGGCGGGTAAAGAGAGTTCGCGGCTGTTGAGGGTTATTTTCCCAGTTTCAAAAAGCTCTTCGCATTGCGGTACGGTGAGAGCGATAAAAGAGGTGATATCGTATTTTTTAGGATCTAGCGAATGCGGCACTTCGGGCAGTGGGTCCGGCATCAAGCGACCGATGGCCAGATCAAGCGTGCCACCATCAGGGCGCGACCACGTGCCTGCCGGATGAGTGCTTTCTTCGGTAACGCGCACATAGGCCTGTTGCACCAGTGCTTGTTGGGCGGTGGCCACTGCAGTTTTATTTGGTTTTAATTCTGATTTGATTAATTTCAATTGTCCATCCGCAGAAATAGCAAATAGTACCTCCGTGGGATGGAAGTTGTTGGCGATATCATGTTTGTTGCCTCGAAAACTTTCCCAGCTTTTGGAGCGGGTAACAATAATGGCGGCTTCTTTTTTG
>CAZPCV010000010.1:0-14490 GCA_964585245.1 uncultured Gammaproteobacteria bacterium | reverse complement strand
TTTTGGCAATGATTTCCGGTGTTTTTAAATTGTTAAATTAAGTGTTTATTGCTATAGTTAAAAGGAATCCTAATTATATATGCGAGATTATTTTTATGTACTTACCGAAATGGCCGGAAATTGGGCCTATGGGCTGTTGTTTATCGTGTCCATTTTTGAATCTTTGGCTTTCGTAGGCTTGATCGTGCCTGGCACCACGATCGTGATCGTGGCCGGTATTTTGGCTTCACAAGGAGTACTCGATATTCGCCTGTTAATTGTGCCGGTGATACTGGGTGGAATTGTGGGGGATGCGCTTAGTTACTATGTAGGCAGACAAGGGTTTGCGAGAGGCGGGTTAAAGGGTCGCTTTGTGAAAGAGGAGTATCTGGAAAAAGGCCAGCAATTTTTTGCGCGCCACGGCTCCAAAAGTGTTTTTTTGGCCCGGTTTATCGGGCCGCTTCGCCCGATCGTGCCGGTGGTAGCGGGCCTAACCGGCATGCCGCGCCGGACATTTTTTTTCTATAATATTACGAGCGCCTGTTTGTTTGCGCCCTGCTATCTCTTGTTCGGGTATTTTTTTGGTACCGCGTGGGAAAAATTGCGTCATTTGACGGGCTGGGTTGAAATTGCGGTGTTAGCCTTAATTATCGGAGTAGGAGCGTTTTTTGTGTCGAGAAAAGAGTGGAAAATTTTGAAAAAATAATTTCTTTTTTATGATCACTTTTTTACAGGCACTTGTTTTGGGGCTGGTCGAAGGGATAACGGAATTTTTACCAATTTCGTCGACCGGGCATTTGATTTTGACGGCCCGGTTGTTACAGATTGCGGAGTCGGATTTTTTGAAGAGCTTCGAGATCGTGATTCAATTGGGGGCAATTTTAGCGATTGTGATTTTGTACGCACAGCGATTGTTGGCAGACAAAGGTCTGTTAAAAAGGGTGGCGGTGGCTTTTGTGCCTACCGGCATCCTTGGTTTGTTGTTGTATAAGATTATCAAGCAGTATTTGCTGGGTAATGCGCTAGTTGTAGTGGTAGCGCTCGCGCTCGGCGGCCTGGGGTTAATAATATTTGAGCGGTGGTATGAAAGGCGGACACGCGTTGTCGTGGCGAAGCCGCTAGATCAGATGACGTGGCGGGATGCAGTATTGGTGGGCTGTGCCCAATCGCTCGCTATGATTCCGGGGGTGTCGCGTTCGGCGGCCACAATTGTGGGTGGTATGACTCTGGGCTATTCGCGCGCGGCGATTGTAGAATTTTCGTTCTTGCTGGCGGTGCCCACGATGGCGGCTGCCACCGGGTTTGATCTGTTAAAAAATTATTCGCTATTTTCTGTTTCACAAATCGGGATATTGGCCGTAGGTTTTGTGATGGCGTTTGTAACCGCGCTTGTGGTGGTGCGCTGGTTGACGGGGTTTGTGAAGCAGCACACGTTTGAGGCGTTCGGGTGGTATCGTCTTGCTCTCGCGGGGCTGTATTGGCTGGTATTTTTGCGTTAAAAAAGCTAAAAATGCGTTGACAAAAGTGGTTTTTTGTGGTATGGTAATTTAATTATTTTTTAACTTTTTTACTATGAGACGAAGAGGGCCAGAAGTGGCCGCGGCTATTTTTGCGGCCGCAGTAGGTGGAGCTGGTATAGAAAAGGCACAGGCTGACACCGGACATCGGGCAGTAATTGAAACTCATGATTCGGCAAAAAAAACAGAAAAATCACACGCCGATCATGGTGGCGAAGCTCATGAACCTAAAGTCACTGTAGATGTTAAGTTTGAAGGCAGTTCTCACGGCAAAGGCGCGGTATTAGGCTCAGTGGGAGGAGAAAGGCATATAAAGGTGGCCGGCAAAGAAGCACTCGCAGGAGGAGCCTTGGTAGTTGGTACTAAACTTGATAGAAATGGGTATGCTGGAAACCAAGTGGGAGGAGAAGCCTCTTTCCTTTTTAAATTGGGGGAATCCCCTATATATGGCGGCCCTACTGGTGCAGCCTTGTTAGATTTAACGCCCGGCATGAAAAGACCAGGTGTGGAAGGGGCTTTGGGCACACGTTTTGAAGCACACGTAGGAAATGTTGTTTTAGGAGCGGAAGTAAAAGGGGTGGTGGGAACAGAAGCGCTGGTTCCCGGAAAAGAGCAGGATGGTCATGGTACCAAGCCGACCGCAGGAGTAGTAGGCTCAGTTGGAATAGGGGGAAGATTTTAATTTTTTTGAGTAGAAAAAAGTTTTTGTGCAGCTTGAATATCCAAGCTGATTTGTTCTCGTAATTCTTCTTTGGTAGTAAATATTTTCTCACCACGAAGTAACTGTCCCACGCGGACAGTTATTTTTTTGTCGTATAAATTCCCGTTAAAATCAAGTAAATGAGCTTCCAGGCAGTCTTGGCTGGTCAAAGAGTTGATGCCGTAATACAAAAGTGCCTTAAAAATTGTGCCATCGACAGTAGCCGTGCAGGTGTAGAGGCCGTGGGCTAAATTTTTGGCTAAATTTAAATCAAAATTAGCGGTGGGGGCGCCGAGGTGTTTGCCCTCTCCATGGCCGGGGAGGACGGTGGCGGTGAAAATGAATGGTTCCATAGGGCTAAAGTATGGCATGGGGAAAACATGTTGACAAGGGCTAGTTTCCGTGTTATATTCTGGCGTTGTATAAAAAGTAATTCGTGCTTTTGTAGGCACGTATTCGTTTGTACATTGGTGGTAAAGAGCGGTCGTGGGCATTTTGGGGAAAAGTTTTCCCTAAGATGCCCATGCCCGTCTCGGAGGCATGGGGTTGACTCTTGCAAAGGATTTTTTTCGATGCAGACTGATTGGGAAAAGAAGAAACGGGAAGCCCGCAGGAGTGCTAGTCAGGCCACCAAGGCCGCAACCCCCCGCGCCCTCAAGGCGCTCGAGAGGCGGAACCGCAAGCGGGTCATCGAGACCCTTAGCCGCGGCCTGCGTGAGCAGGCCCAGGCAAGTCTGGGCCAGGCGCGCAAGCGCCTGAAGAAGGCCCGGCGCGGCTAGCCCGCACCACCCACGCGGCCAGGGCGACATCTCGTCGCCCTGTGCCCTCTCAAAATTTAGCAATCCCTTTGAATTAAATTCAAAGGGATTTTTTGTTAGACAATACGACCTCTTTTTGATATGCTGAGGGTGCTTTTTTGAGTAATGAATTCAAGTGCAAATCATATTTATATGCCCATCCTCATCTCCGGCTCGCTCGCCTACGATCATATCATGAATTTTCCGGATAGTTTCAAAAACCATCTGCTGCCTGATCAGCTTCATATCTTGAACGTGAGTTTCATGGTAGAGCGTCTGGCGCAAACACGCGGTGGTACGGCGGGGAATATTGCCTATACCATGAAATTGTTGGGGGCAGACCCATTGGTGGTGTCGGCTCTGGGGCGAGACGGTAAAGGATACCGAGAGGAATTCGAAAAATTATCTATAGCAACTAGTGGAATTTTACAGATCGAAGAAACATTTTCCGCAGCCGGATATATTACCACCGACCGTGATGATAACCAGATTGCCGCCTTTTTTCCGGGCCCGCTGGCTCGAGCGCAGGAAATTTCGTTGTCTGCCATTACTCCGCGCCCGGAATTAGTACTGATCAGCCCCACGCATTGTGATGTAATGATCAAACATTTGAAAGAGGCCAAAGAATTGGGCATCAAAGCCGTATTCGATCCGGGGCAGCAAATTATCGGGTTTAACGAAGCAGATTTGAAGCGGATGATCAGCCAGGCCTATGCCGTGATTGGCAATGATTATGAAATGAAGCTGCTCGAAGAACGCACTGGTTGGAGCAGCGAAGAAATGCTAAAAAATACCGAAGTTTTAATTACCACACTTGGTGATCGTGGATCGGTAGTGAGAGCGCGCGATATCGAATCAGTAGTGGTAGCCGCCTGCCCACCACAATCGTGTGATGATCCCACCGGGGCCGGGGATGCGTACCGGGCGGCGTTTTTCGTGGCCTTGCAAAAAGGGGCTGACTGGCGCACCTGCGCCGAGGTGGGGAGTGTGGCAGCCAGTTACGCGATCGAAACCTGTGGCACGCAGGAGCACCACTTTACAATAGAAGAATTTAAAGAGCGGTACAAAAAAACGTATCAGCGTGACCTCGCGTGGTAAAAATAACGGGCGAGCTATTAATTAGCTATCTTATTCAAGGAGGCGGTGTACTATTTTATATGAAAATGCATAAAGTATTACGGATTCTAATTGTTTCGGATATTTTTATTATCGGCAGTTTTGGTTTGTTGCAACCAATTTTTTCAATTTTCGTGATTCAGGGCGTGGCCGGCGCAACGCTATCGTCGGTAGGTCTGTCATTGACGATATTTTTGTTCGTGAAAGCTCTGTTTCAGATTATAGTCGGTAAATGGGACGATGAAGAAAAAGGTAATCGGCGTGAGTTATTGACGCTCTTGATTGGTTCGATGTTGATTTCCGCTGTGCCGCTGGGTTTTGCGTTTACCACTCAATTATGGCAGCTGTATGCGATACAGCTCGTGCATGGGCTGGGAGCGGCCCTATCATATCCTAGTTGGCGCATTGTTTTTACCCGTTTTATGAATAAAGATCGTGAAGGGTATGAATGGGGGATTTATGATACGATCGTGAGTCTCGCTACCGCAGCCGCGGCCGCCATGGGCGGCATTATCGCCCAGCAGTTGTCCTTCCGGTTTTTATTTATTTTAATTTCTGTAATGTCGTTTATTGGCAGCGCCTTTATCGTGATAATCTTTAAACAAGAGTTCACACGCGATACCGGCAAAGCCAAAAAACATCATGTGCCGATTAGGCACGCCCCGCACCACCATCGAGTGCGTTAATTTAATTTTATTATATGCCAGAGTACAAAGTAGCAGATATCGCCCTCGCCGAATGGGGCCGTAAAGAAATTGTCTTGTCCGAAAAAGAAATGCCCGGCCTCATGGCCTTGCGACAAAAGTATGGTGCTCAAAAACCACTTCGGGGCGCGCGGATCGCCGGCTGTTTGCACATGACCATCCAAACGGCCGTATTGATCGAAACCCTCATTGAATTGGGGGCAGAAGTGCGCTGGAGCAGCTGTAATATTTTTTCTACCCAAGATCACGCGGCCGCGGCCATTGCGGCGGCTGGCATTCCGGTATTTGCCTGGAAGGGCGAAACTGAGGCGGAGTATTGGTGGTGCGTGGAAGAAAGCTTAAAATTCGCGGATGGCCAAGGGCCGAATATGATTTTGGATGATGGCGGGGATTTGACCGTGTTGGTGCACGAAAAATATCCGGAGATGCTGAAAGAAATAAAAGGCGTTTCCGAAGAAACTACGACTGGCGTACACCGACTATATAAAATGATGCAAGAAAAAACCTTGGGTCCGGCCGCGATCAATGTGAATGATTCAGTCACTAAATCTAAGTTCGATAATAAATACGGCTGCCGCGAAAGCTTGGCCGACGGTATCAAGCGCGCTACGGATATTATGATTGCGGGCAAAGTGGTAGTAGTGGCTGGATTTGGCGATGTGGGCAAGGGGTGTGCACAAAGTATGCATGGTTTTGGTGCGCGCGTTCTCGTAACCGAGATTGACCCGATTAACGCACTCCAGGCGGCGATGGAAGGATACGAGGTGACCACTATGGAAGAAGCAGCGGCCGTGGGTGATATATTTGTCACGGCCACTGGTTGTTGCGATATTATCACGGGCGAACACATGGACAAAATGAAAGATGGCGCGATTGTTTGTAATATCGGACACTTTGATAGCGAAATTGATGTCGCCTGGCTCACCAGCCAAAAAGATATTAAAGAAGAAAATATTAAACCGCAGGTAGATAAATTTATTTGGCCGAATGGCAAGTGTTTAATTTTGTTATCGCGTGGCCGGCTCGTGAATTTGGGTAATGCGCACGGCCATCCCAGCTTTGTGATGAGTGCTTCGTTTACTAATCAAGTGCTGGCGCAACTAGAACTGTGGCAAAAAGCAGAAAAATATGAACGCGGCCAGGTGTATGTTTTGCCCAAAGCTCTGGACGAAGAAGTGGCACGTTTGCATTTAGGTAAATTAGGAGTGAAGCTAACGGCGCTCAATAAAAAACAAGCCGAGTATTTAGGAATAAACACGCATGGCCCATTTAAGCCAGATCATTATCGATATTAAAATTTATGTCACGAAAAAAAGAGGTAGCTGCGGCAGCGTTAACTGTGTTGTTAGCAGGAGCAGGGAAGTTTGCGGCAACCGAAGCTGACCGTGCCCAACAACAGAAACTGATTTGTCCTGACGGAACTGATCCAGTAAGATTTAGAGAAAATTCCGAGTCCGGAGTGCACACTGCTGATTGTCATGATGGATGGGAAATAAAGATACAGTGTGAGGGTGGAAAAAAACCCGAAGTAGATAATTCAAAACTCTCTTTTTTGGCACCAGTTTACAAGTGTGTAGAACCGCAAAATCCTAAATCAAGGAAGTAAAAATAGGCAATCATTATAAGGTGTGAAAAAAATAACATACGGTAAATTGCAAAAGAAATATCAAGGTAAGATTTTTACCATTTTTCAGCGTCCGGTAACGTTGCCAAACGGAACAAAGGAAGTGTTTGAGTATTGCGAGCGTCCGGCATCGGTAAATATCTTGGCCTTTAACGATAAAAAGGAATTACTGCTTATCCGCGAACGGCGAGCCGGAAGTGGTAAGTTAGAATGGTTTTTACCGGTAGGGCAATTGGATGATAGAAAAGAAAAACCGCGTTCGGCTGCGTTACGAGAGCTTCGCGAAGAGACAGGATATGGCGCCAAGAAAATAAAAATGCTGAAAAAAAGTGTAACGTCGGATAAAATGATGATGAACGTTTATACGTTTGTGGCGACCGGTTTGTATTCCTCGCCCTTGCCGTCGGATGTTGGAGAGCACATTATAAAGCGCGAATTTTTCCCCCTAAAAAAAGCAGTTGCTATGGCCTTGAATGGTACGATCGCTAATGAGTTTCTGGCTTTTTTGATTGTACAGATTGATTTTTTGATCAAACGAGGTAAATGGAAATTATAAAAGTATGCTGGAGTTATTTTTAGGTTGTTATTTTTTAGCCATCATTTTTTTGGCGAAAAAAAATATTCGCCTGGCAATAGCGTGGCTGATTATAAGTTTGCCTACGTATTTGCTCCGTTTCAAAGTCGGCCCCTTACCCACTACCTTGCTGGAGCTGACTTTTGGTGGCTTGGCCGTCGCCTGGTTGCTATTTTATGTTAAATCTACGTGGCCTGCGCTCGTGTCTTTTTTTCGGGAGCATCGGTTTTTTATGGGTGCTACCGTGATTTTTCTGTTGGCATCGGTTGCTAGCATTTTTGTGAGCGATATGGTGGTGGCGTCGTTGGGGCAGTGGCGGGCGTATTTTTTGGAGCCGATTATTCTGTTTTTTATTCTCATCAGTCTGCGCGAGCGGATCAGCGGATCTGATGTATTGTGGTTTTTGGCAGTGTCTACTCTTAGCATTAGTTTGTATTCAATCGTGCAACACGTTACCGGTTGGGGGATTGCCACTGCCGAGTGGACCAATCCGGCAACACGCCGAGTTACCGCCTTTTTTTCTTCACCTAACGCGGTTGCTTTATACCTCGGCCCCATTACCATGTTGATGGTGGGCTGGCTGTATCAGCGACTATCCCAGCCTTTAAAAAAGGGGGAATGGCGACAGGTAATTAAACAAGATCGGCAGGTCTTGGCGGGGGGGTGTATAGTACTGACTAACCTGATAGCAATTTTGTTTACAAAATCTCAAGGGGGTCTATTGGCGCTCGGTTTGGGCGTTATGGTATTTGCGTATCTCGTAGGGCATAAAAAAATAATTATAACTGCAGTGCTAATCGCGTTTATTGGCGGCGCAACTCTGGTGTTTTTCCCTCGCGTTTTGCCATTGCATTATAAATCAGGCGGCAATCGGCTGACGTTGTGGACGTATTCCATTAATTACCTGACAGAATCGCCACAGCATTTTGTGTTTGGCACCGGCATTCGTCAATTTTTTCGTAAAATTCAAAAGCCTTTTTATAATCCCAAACAGCTTGAACGTTTAATTTATCCGCATAATATCTTTTTGAATTTTTGGACAGAGGTTGGATTGGTGGGGCTATTGAGCATGGTCTGTATAATGGGGTATGTTACTCGTAGTGCGTTTCGGCTGCTTCGAACCGATCGATGGTGGGGGGTAAGCTTGCTGGCGATGTTGGTCGTAATAGTGGCGCATGGTTTTGTAGATGTACCCTATTTTAAAAATGATTTAGCGATGGAGTGGTGGTTATTTCTCGCCTTGTTTTTTACTATATGCCAAGACCAGACATCGCCCCGCGAACTGAAGAAGCCCTAACGCAGCGCTTAAACCCAGACGTTCCCGTAGCCTTGGGGCCAGAGCCGCCACCTCCCGAAGACTATACGGATTCTCGTTCAACCCGGATTGTTCAGGAAATGTGGAATGATGATGCGGCAGATTTTGAGTCTCTCTCTGTAGAAGAGAAAGTGCGCCGATATATATTGAGATTTTTTCACAGCTCCTTGCCCGAAGAAGAAAAACGGGTGTGCGCTTGGTTACAAGTCCCGCCCGCAGCCCGTACGGAACGGCTGGAGCAATTAAGGGTGGCGATGGAAGAATATCTCCGGGTGATGTTATCGTACACGGCTACAGAGAATGAGAAGGCGCAAGCAAAACGTCTAAATAGCCGGGCCTTGCAGGAAAAAAGTTTGATAGTAGCAACTGAGCAGTTTGCAACCGGGTTAGCGTCAATAGCCCCGACAGCTTCGGCGTTAGAAGTTCTGCAAACATTTTTGAGAAATAAAAAACAGTAGTGGTATGTGGTATCTCTATTCCATCCTCACCGCTCCCGGAGTGGCGGTGCACGAGCTGGGCCACGCCGTTTTTTGTTGGCTGGCCGGCGTGAAAATTCACAAAATAAAATTATTCCAATTGCAGCAGGTGGCAGGGTATGTGCAACATGATGATCCGCAACATTTTTATCAGCATGTTTTTATCTCGTTCGGGCCGCTTGTTGTGAATACCTTTGTAGCAATGATTTTGTTTGCGGGTATTAAACAGCCGTGGGCCAACTATCACAATGTGCTGTGGTTGTGGCTCGCGGTAGCGACCGGACTACATGCTATTCCCTCGAGTGGTGATGCGAGTGCTCTTTGGACGGCGGCCAAACACCGTTTTTGGCGCAATCCATTGGTGGTGGTGACTTTTCCGCTTATAGCGGCGTTGTATTTTTTAAATCTCTTGAAACGATGGAGGATTCATTTTTTGTATACGGCGTTGTTAGCGCTAGTAGCGGTTTATTTTTTAAGGAAATAGTATTGACTTTTTGTGGAGATAAGGTAAAGTGAACCCTACTTGCTATGTATAAGGGCCGATAGCTCAGCTGGTAGAGCATCGCGTTTGCAACGCGAGGGTCTGGGGTTCGAATCCCCATCGGTCCACTAATTAAAGGAGCCTTAACTGGTTCCTTTTATAGTATATTTTTAAGGTAAAAATGCAGCAGTTTTAGTATTGCGAAGACCTGATCCCTGTGGTATTTTAATTGAGATTTTTTCAATTTTGTTGTGTTGTTTTTATTTATCGATACGCATGTCATTAACCATTCAGAACAAAAATAATATTCCACGTCACATCGCTATTATTCCCGACGGCAATCGCCGGTGGGCCAAACAACAGGGGCAGCCCTCATTTTTTGGTCACAAAGCTGGTGCCAACGCGATCGAGAAAATACTTGATGAGGCCCTGGAAATTGGCGTTCCCTGTATGACGGTGTGGGGATGCTCGGTGGGAAATATCACCAAACGCGAGGGCACCGAGGTGCAATTTTTGTTTTCGTTGTTTGAGTCATTTTTCAAAAAAATGTTAAAATCCAGCCGGTTGGCTGAAAAAGGGATTCGGGTGCGAGTGCTAGGAGAATGGACAAACTATTTTCCGCTTTCGTGCCAAAAAGTAATTCAAAAATTAACGGATGCTACCAAAGATAACGTTGTTTTTAATCTGACATTTTTATTGGCTTATAGCGGGACAGATGAAATGTTGTCGGCAGTACGCAGAGTGGCGGATTTGGCCCAAAAACAGCCCGCTCTCATAATTGACCAGTCGCTCTTGAAGCAACAATTATGGACGAGTGAGCTGCCAGCGGTAGATTTGGTAATTCGTACCGGAGGCGAACCGCATTTTTCCACGGGCTTCATGATGTGGGATGTGGCGGAAGCCAGATTGTATTTTACCGACGTGTTATGGCCAGATTTTTCGCCCATAGAGTTTAAAAAAGCCCTTGTTTATTACGCGGAACAAGAGCGACGTGAAGGAAAGTAGTTGGAACATTGAGGTAAATTGAGACTGACACGCAAAAGCCCAATAAAACAATATGTTGTGGTTAAACTGTGGATAAGATACCTATATCTAGTGTTTATACTGTGCTATACTGGGAAGTCCCAAACGGGACTTCTTTCTTTTTAGTCTGGTGAGGGGGCAAATTAAAAATTTATTTATAGTTCGAGCCTATGTCGATTCTCAAAATCAAAAAACGCGATTCCTCGGTGGTAGACTTTTCTCCGGAAAAAATCAGTGCGGCTATTGCCAAGGCCTTTATCGAAGTGCGTGGTACGGCCGACGATGCCAAGATTGCGTCGATTACTGCCAATGTAACCGATCAGTTGGAACAATCGTTCCAAAATACCACGCCGGCCGTAGAGGCGGTGCAAGATTTTGTGGAGCGTTCACTGATGCAAGAAGGATTATTCGATGTGGCCAAGTCATATATTTTGTATCGCTACGAACATGCCAAGGAACGTGAAGAGAAAAAACGGGCCACGCTCGCGAAGATTGAAAAGAATGCGCTGCTAGTTACGAAACGCTCGGGCAAGACCGAGCCGTTTTCCATGGATAAACTGCGCAAATCGCTTAGCTACGCTATTGTTGGTTTAGAAAAATCCGTGAATGGCGAAGCGATTCTGCAACAGTCCCGCTCGGAATTATATGAGGGCATCAAAACGACCGATATTTCACGCAGTTTGATTATGACGGCCCGCGCGATGCTGGAGCAGGATCCGGCCTATGGCAAGGTAGCGGCCCGGTTGTTGTTATCGCTCAATTATCGCGAGGTCATCGGTCAAGATACGATTGATTATTCAAAACTCGAATCTCAATATCGCGCCGCCTTTATCGCCAATATTCGCCGCGGGGTGGAAATCGAACGCCTTGATCCGAAGATGTTGACTTTTGATTTAGAAAAATTAAGCCAGGCGCTCATCATTGAGAATGATGACTTGTTTACCTATATCGGCCTGCAGACGATTTACGACCGGTATTTCCTGAGTGATCACAGTACCAAACGCGTGCTCGAAACGCCGCAGATGTTCTGGATGCGCATTGCCATGGGCTCGGCTATTTCCGAAAAAGACAATCGCTTGGAACATACGATCGCGTTTTACGATATCATGTCGAAATTATTGTATACGCCGTCGACCCCGACTTTGTTCCATGCGGGAACGCATAAACCTCAATTAGCTTCGTGCTATTTGAATACCGTGTCAGATTCGCTCGATAATATTTTCAAAACGTATGCTGATAATGCTCAGCTATCCAAGTGGTCGGGTGGTATTGGTACAGACTGGACTAACATTCGTGGCACCGGCGCGTATATTCAGGGCACAGGCGTAGAAAGCCAAGGAGTGGTGCCGTTTTTGAAAATTGCCAACGATGTTACGGTGGCTATTAATCGCAGTGGTCGCCGTCGCGGAGCTGCCTGCGTGTATCTAGAAACCTGGCACTATGATATCGAAGCCTTCTTGGAGCTGCGTAAAAATACCGGTGACGAACGCCGCCGCACGCATGATATGGATACGGCCAATTGGATCCCGGATTTATTCATGAAACGAGTTCGCTCTGATGGCGATTGGACGCTATTTAGCCCGGACGAAACCCCGGAATTACATCATATCTACGGTCAGAAATTCGAAGAAAAATATGCCAAATACGAACAATTGGCCGCAGAAGGCAAGATAGCGATGTTCAAAAAAATCAAAGCCCGTGATTTATGGAAGAAAATGCTGGCCATGTTGTTCGAGACCGGGCACCCCTGGATTACGTTCAAAGACCCAAGTAATGTCCGTTCGCCGCAGGATCATGTCGGTGTCGTGCATAATTCTAACCTGTGTACGGAAATTACCTTGAACAATTCGGAAGATGAAACGGCCGTGTGTAATTTGGGATCGCTCAATTTCGCTAAGTTCGTCAAAGACGGGCAATACGATGTTGAGCTCGTGAAACAAGTGGTGCCAATCGCGATGCGCATGCTGGACAACGTGATTGACATTAACTTTTATCCGACCGAAGACACGCGCCGTTCCAATTTCCGCCATCGCCCGGTGGGTCTCGGGATTCGCGGGTTTCAAGACGCGCTGTATTTGCAAGGGATCAATTTTGATTCCGATGCGTGCGTGGAATTCGCCGATTACAGTATGGAGGTAGTGGCATACTATGCGATTCTTGCCTCTACCGAATTGGCCAAGGAACGTGGAGCCTATCAGACCTATCGCGGCTCCAAATGGGATCGGGGGATCTTGCCGCTCGACACGCTTGATCTGCTCGAAAAAGAACGTGGCGAGAAAATTGATGTGGCGCGTACCAGTCGGATGGATTGGAACGTAGTGCGCGCGGCTATCAAAGAATATGGCATGCGTAATTCCAATTGTTTGGCTGTTGCGCCAACGGCAACCACGGCCAATATTGTCGGGTGTTTGCCAACTATCGAGCCGATTTACAAGAATTTGTATGTGAAATCAAACCAAGCCGGCGACTTCATCGTGATTAATCCGTATCTGGTCGATGATCTGAAAAAGTTAAACCTGTGGGATTTTGAGATGCTTGGTAAAATTAAATATCATGATGGCAGTATTGCAGCCATTACCGAAATTCCAGAGCATATTCGCGCCAAACATAAAGAAGTGTTCGAGATCAGTCCGCGCTGGCTGATTAAATCTGCGGCCTATCGTGGCAAATGGATCGATCAGAGTCAGTCGCTCAATATCTATTTCCGCGGCACGAGCGGGCGCGACCTCAGCGAAATTTATACGTACGCTTGGGAAATGGGCCTCAAGACCACCTATTATCTGCGTACCCTTAGTGCCTCGCAGGTAGAAAAATCGACGGTTGATACGGGTAAATATGGTTCGACTCATTTGCGTGCCGGAGCTGCTTCGCTGACCGAAGAAAAGCCGCCAGTCGCTTTCCCGATCGCGCCGATTTCCGCCCAAACCATGAAAGCCTGCGCGATTAACGACCCCAGCTGTGAGTCCTGCCAAAGTTAAAAGACAAGCTGAAATTTTGATAATTCTTTTCTAGTATGCCTATTCAAAAAACCAACCAACGTGTGGACATCAACCAACGCCGTATTATTAACGGGGCTGACGCGGATGTGATCCAGCTCTACCCCATGAAGCACATCTTCGCCTGGGATGCCTATAATGCCGGTAACGCCAACCACTGGCTCCCCACCGAGATCAGTATGCAAAAAGATATCGAACAATGGAAATCGCCAACCTTCTTGAGTGAAGATGAACGCAAAGCCCTAAAAACGGTACTAGGCTTCTTCAGTACGGCCGATTCGATGGCGGCCAATAATGTGGTTTTGGCATTTTACAAACATATCACTAGCCCGGAGTGTCGCATGTATCTGCTCCGCCAGGGATATGAAGAAGCGATCCATACGCATGCCTATCAATATATCGTGGAGAGCCTGGGAATGGATGAGAGCGAAATTTTTAACATGTACCGCGAGGTAGATGCTATCTATAATAAAGATGAATTTATCATGGGTTTTAACGATGGTATTTTTAACCCAGCGTTTAAGACCGGCACTTTCGAAAGCGATCAGAAGTTTTTAGAAAACATGTGTGTGTTTTCGCTGATCATGGAAGGCATCTTCTTCTATAGTTCGTTTGCTGTCATGTTTGGGTTCCAGCGCCTCAATAAAATGATCGGCAGTGCCGAGCAGATTCAATACATCATGCGCGACGAAAGCCAGCATCTGAATTTTGGCATCAACATGATTAATACGATCAAAGAAGAACAGCCGGAATTATGGACGCCGGAATTTCAGCAGCACATTATTGATTTGATCAAAAAAGCGGTGGTGCTCGAATATACGTTTGCGCGGGAAGTATTCCCCAAAGGGATTTTTGGCATGAATGCGGATGGTTTCAAACAGTATATCGAACATATTGCCGATCGCCGTTTGGCGCGCGTAGGCTTGCCAGCGCAATACAATACACCGAATCCATTCCCCTGGATGAGTGAAGCGATCGACCTCTCTAAAGAAAAGAATTTCTTCGAGACGCGGGTGACGGAGTATAAAGTGGGTGGAACATTGGATTGGTAAAAAAATTTTTTAAACCACGGCTAACGACCGTGGTTTTTGAAATTAAATAGAATAGTGGTATAGTTAAAATAATTTTTTAAATTTTTGAGCTAATTAAAGAAACGAGTTGGTTTTTGCCCCTGTCGCAAAGCCAAGT
>CAZPCV010000009.1:0-36232 GCA_964585245.1 uncultured Gammaproteobacteria bacterium | reverse complement strand
ATATGGGCCTGGTGGCTCAATAGTTGGGTACACACTTACTCAAACTGCCACCGTAGAAAGCGCCAACACGGAATTAATTGCCAAATCAGCACAAAATTCGGGAATTTTATTGAATCAAGGGGTGGTATTTACCAGCGAACCGATCGAATACTATTATTCGAAATTGGCGGATCTAAAACTGCAAATGCTAGCCGAAGCAACTAAAAATGCCAAAGAACGAGCCGTAAAAATTGCCGAAAGTAGCGGTTCAAAAGTAGCGAAATTGCAATCCGCTGCGGTTGGAGTGTTCCAAATTACTCCACCTAATTCTACTGATATTTCTGATTACGGCTTTTACGACACCTCATCCAAAGAAAAAAAAGTGACTGCGGTAGTACGTGCTTCTTTCTTTCTTAAATAAGAATAGTGCGTTTTTTTACCGACTAGAATTAGTATGATGCCATCCGATCCTATTTTTGTAGACACTCACTGCCACGTTCATTTTCAGTCTTTTAAAGATGATATGACTGAAGTGGTAGAAAAAACGGTTAGCCAAGGAGTTGTCATGAACGCAGTCGGTACCCAGCGTGATACTAGTCGAGCGGGAGTAGAGTTGGCACAGCGCTACGCTCATATATATGCTAGTGTGGGGCTGCATCCGGTGCATTTATTTTCTCAACATATCGACGAAGAAGAATCATCGTTCAATACGCGCGAAGAAGTATTCGATTACGATTATTATCGCACGCTCGCGCTTAATCCTAAAACTATCGCAATTGGCGAATGCGGGTTAGATCTGTATCGCTTGCCCGAAACGATCAGTGCCGACCAGGTGCTTGAGCGCCAACAGGCAGTATTCCGCGATCATTTCCGCTTGGCGCAAGAAGTCAACTTACCGCTTGCTATTCACGTGCGTGATGCGTATCCGCAGATGATTGACCTGTTAAAAGAATTGATGCTTCAATACAACCAGGCCCAATTACGCTCGGTTATTCATTGCTATATCGGCAACTGGGAGTATGCCCAAGAATTTTTGAAATTAGGCTCGTATTTGGGTTTTACCGGCATAATTACGTTCCCACCCAAGAAAAGCGCCCCCGAAGCCCAAGCGGCGCTATTGGAAGTGGTCAAAAAATGCCCTTTAGACAGAATGGTCCTGGAGACAGATTCGCCGTATTTGGCCCCCGGTAAATTCCGGGGTAAACGCGCCGAACCCTGGATGGTGCAAGAAGTAGCCAAAAAAATCGCCGAGATAAAGGGTATTTCGTTGAGCGATGTAGAAAAAGCTACTACCGAGAATGCTCTCAAACTTTTTTCTAAAATTAAGATTACTAATTCCTAATTCTAGAGCCTATGCCAGAGACCTCCTCTAATACATTTCTCTCTTCTGTGGCGTGGCATACACTCTCAACAACTCAATTACTGGATACTCTGCACGTACCAGACGAAAAAGGTCTCACCAACGAAGTAGCGGTAGAACGCCTCGCCACCTACGGGCCCAACGAACTCAAAGCCGCCAAAAAAATTTCGGCTCTCTTATTATTGGCGGAACAATTTAAAAACGTCTTAATTTTGATTCTCTTGGGAGCCGGACTGTTATCCGGAATTCTAGGCCATAGTCTAGAAGCAGCGGCCATTACCATAATTGTATTATTTGCGGTACTACTGGGATTTATTCAAGAATACCGAGCGGAAAAAGCCATTGAGTCACTGCGTAAGCTGGCGGCGCCAACTGCCCTCGTCATGCGCGACGGCGAAGAAACCGAACTCCCAGCCAGCCAATTAGTGCCCGGTGATATAATCGTGATTGCGACCGGAGACAAAATCCCGGCTGATGCGCGCCTCCTAGAAGCGGTAAATTTAAAAATTGATGAAGCTGCTCTTACCGGTGAATCAGTAGCTACAGAAAAGAAACAACACGAATTGAACGTCATTAATCTGCCTGTGGGTGACCGCACCAATATGATCTATGCCGGCACGGTCGCGACCTATGGCCGTGGCAGAGCGATAGTTGTAACCACGGGCATGCAGACAGAGTTCGGCAAAATCGCCCATCTCTTACAATCAATCGAATCTAGTGAAACGCCTTTACAAAAAAACCTTGATAAAATTGGTAAAAATTTAGCTAAAATTGCCTTGGCGCTAGTAGTATTAATTGTTGCCTTAGGCTTATGGCGCGGGCAGCCATTTTTGGAAATTTTTATTTTTGGCATCGCTCTCGCAGTTGCGGTCGTTCCCGAAGCTCTGCCCGCTGTGGTCACTATTTCGCTGGCAATTGGGGTACAGCGCATGGTGAAAAAAAACGCCCTCGTGCGCCGCTTGCCGGCCGTCGAAACGCTTGGATCGACTACCATAATTTGTTCGGATAAAACCGGTACCTTGACCAAAGACGAGATGACCGTACGCAAAATCATGTTACCTGGAGTAGGTATTATAGACATAACCGGCAGCGGTTACATTCCACATGGTGATTTTCTTTTCGAGAATAAACCCTTTGCGCTTAACGAGCAATTATCCGGGTTACTGCGGGGCGGAGCACTTGCTTCTGACGCTCAAATCAAACTTCTGTCAGATGTATGGGAAGTGACCGGAGACCCCACGGAAGGAGCACTGATAGTAGCGGCAGCTAAAGCTGGCCTAGACAAACCTTTATTAGAAACCACCTTCCCACGGGTCGCCGAAATTCCCTTTAGCTCCGAAACCAAACGCATGACAACGCTCCATCGATTTGGAGACGAATTTTGCATTTACAGCAAAGGAGCAGCCGAAGTGATTATCAATTCGTGCTCAACATATCGGACCGCTACCGGCATACAAAATTTTGATGACGAGGCCAAAAAAGAAATTTTAAAAAATACCGAAACGCTTTCGGCCGCAGCTCTACGGGTGATTGCCGTAGCAGAGCGTAAAATGAACACTAGCCAACTCTGCGAAACCGAGCTAACGTTTCTAGGCTTATACGGCATGATTGATCCGCCCAGGCCAGAAGCCAAAGCCGCCATAGCCACTTGTGAGCAAGCGGGCATTAAACTTGTCATGATTACCGGCGACCACCCGACAACGGCGCAAGCGATCGCGTCTGAGTTAGGGCTTCTGAAACCAGGCGGAAAAGTAGTCATTGGCCACGAGCTCGAAACCATGAGTGATGCCGAGCTGGATATAGAAATCGAAAATATTTCTGTTTTCGCCAGGGTTTCTCCTGCCCATAAATTGCGAATTATCAAAGTCCTGCAACAACATGGCCATATCGTGGCTATGACCGGTGACGGAGTCAACGATGCCCCAGCCTTAAAGAAAGCGGACATCGGCATCGCTATGGGCATAACCGGCACAGACGTCACCAAAGAAGCCTCCGCGATGACCCTCACCAATGACAACTTTGCCTCCATCGTGGCGGCCATAGAAGAGGGTCGGGTAATATTTGGCAACATCAAAAAATTCTTGATGTACCTGCTGTCTTCTAATATCGGTGAAATGGGACTAATGATCGGTGTGAGCGTCCTAGGCTTGCCACTACCCTTGTCGGCCGTCCAAATTTTATACGTAAACTTAGCCACAGATGGCCTTCCTGCTTTGGCCTTGGCCGTCGATCCGCCGGCTTACGAAACTATGAACGAGCCGCCACGTAATCCTAAAAAAAGTATTTTTACTAAACGAATCATCTCATTGATTACCATCGGCGGCCTGACTTCCACCATGATTAATTTGTCTCTGTTCATCTGGGCCAGCCACTCCGGACGCAGCGCCGAGGAAGCGATGACTATGGTGTTTGTTTCACTGGTACTAATTCAATTTTTTAAAGCATACAGTTTCCGCTCCGACCACCACCATATCACACATCGCATTGGTGCAAATAAATGGCTAAATCTCGCAGTGGGTTGGGAATTATGCCTATTACTTCTCATTATCTATGTACCGTTTTTACAAAACATGTTCAAGACTTTTGCTTTAACGGCAGGGGATTGGGCAATAGTAATTGTAGCAGCTTTTCTGATTATCCCGATCATAGAAATTGCTAAAATGATTGGCAAAAACCACCCCATTAAAGCAATCCAGACCAGATAAGCCCATCCACAGAATTTAGAAAATTATCTTGACGCAAATCAGTTTTTTTTCTATACTAATAGCCTTATGGATGAAAATAAACCGACACGCAGTAATTCCGCACTATTCTCTGAGTCTGACCGCTCTTACTATCTTTTCGCCCTCAAAATAATTGGGGATTTCGGAGCAAGCATCGCCATTCCCGTAGTGTGCTGTGCCTACCTGGGCCAATATGCCGACAGTCGCTTTGGTACAACGCCCTACTTATTAGCAGCCGGTTTTGTAGTGTCCGCTCTGGGATCGGGCTACCTGATTTTCCGCAAAGCCAAAACCTATGGGCGACAATACGAGCAATTAAACAAGAAAAACCCATCATAATATGGAAATACATATTCCCACCTTGGCTCCAGAAGAATTATTTCATTTCGGACCGCTGACGATCACCAATACACTGATTAATGCCTGGCTTGCACTCTTGATTTTTCTAGTGTTCGGCCTCTATATTCGCCGACGTTTGACCTTACGACCAAACAAGCTACAAAACGGAGTTGAATATTTTTTAGAAATTTTGCTTGGCTACTTTGACCAAGTGACAGGAGACCGCAAGAAAACGTTACGTTTTCTGCCGATTGCCGGCTCGGTCTTCTTTTTTATTTTACTTTCCAACTGGCTTGGTCTCTTGCCCGGTACCGGCAGCATTACTGTCGGCCATTCTTTTTTGCTGCGCCCTGCCAATACGGATTTAAACTTGACTGTAGCCATGGCGCTTGTTGCAGTTGTTTCTTCTCATTTATTTGGTTTTTTTACTGTCGGGTTCTTTACTCACGCTAACAAATTTATTCAGATCGGTAGCGTCATAAAAAGTATTAGAAAAGGTCCGGTAGCTATTTTGACTGCTCTCGTAGAAATGGCCGTGGGCTTCATAGAACTTGTCAGTGAAGCGTCCAAGGTAATGTCATTGTCTCTGCGGTTATTCGGAAATATTTTTGCCGGCGAAGTGTTAATTTCCGTCATCTCGAGCATGGCGGCTTTGTTCGTACCGGCCCCTTTCATGCTCTTAGAATTATTGGTTGGCATTATCCAGGCGAGCGTCTTTAGCATCCTTACTCTCGTTTATCTCACCATTGCGAGCGCCGAACCGCACGGTGCCGAACATTAAGGGTTGGCTGCTGGGAATAAGCCGTGGTCGGGCTTCTTCCCGGTTTTAACTCTTAAGTTGATGTCATCCGCGAGGTTAAACACCCCTTATAAACCCCTCGGCCGGCCCTGATATCATTAAAAGGTATAACATATGGAACACATTGATTGGTTAGCCGTTACCAAAGGTCTTACCATGATGTTCGGCGGTATTTTCCCATCCCTCGCGATCGGAAAAATCGTTTCGAAAGCCATGGAAGCCATTGGTCGCAACCCAGAAGCAGGTGGTAAATTGTTCGTACCGATGTTACTCGGTGCGGCTTTTGCCGAAGCTATCGCCATTTATTCGTTGGTAGTAGTTTTCACCCTCAAATAAATCTTCTTACCGAATTACAGAATAGTAATTCGGTAGCCAAGATTCATTTTACCGATCAATTCATCAATTTTATTACTTTTGTATGAGTGTAATTCCCACTGTGTACGCGTCCGAAGTAGAGTCTCATGAAACTCAAGCTACTTCGCAGGAAGCAGGTTTACTTGGTTCGCTCGGAATCAAAGGGTCATTATTTGTCTCACAACTTATCACGTTCTTATTAGTGCTCGCGATTGTATGGTTCCTGATTCTGAAACCAGTTACCAAAAAAATGACCGAACGCCAAAGAATAATAGACGACAGCCTCGACCAAGCTCAAAAAATTCAAGAAAAAATGACCAAAAGCGAACGCGAATACCAGGAACGGATCGATCAGGCCAAAGTGGAAAGTAACAAAATTTTAGAAAAAGCCACAAGCGAAGCGACCGACATTGGCAACACTATCAAAGAAAAAGCAAAAAGAGATATTGAGCTACTAATTGACCAAGCCAAACGCAATCTTCAAATTGAAAAGGAAGACATGCTTGCAGCCGTAAAAAAAGAAAGTGCAAATTTAATCGTCTCGGCGCTAGAAAAAATCCTAGGCGAAGCAATGACCGCAGAAGCAGATAAAAAAAATATTGCCGCCATGGTTAGTAAAATGACCTATGAAAAAAAATAGCATAGCTAATTACGTTCAAGCCCTCTACCAGGTAAGCACGCTTGTAAACGAGCCGCACAGCGCGGAAGTCGTCAGGTCTTTAGTTGCGGCACTTAAGCGTAAAAATGCGTTAGCAAAGTTGCCAAAAATTTTGGCACAATTTCAAAAATATGCGTCCAAAAAAGATGGTGTAGTAGACATGAAGATCACCAGCGCTCACCCGCTTACAAATGAAACTAAAGACGCCATTACGGCTTCATTTGGTGGCCAAACTAACATCACTGAAAACCTTGATTCGAATCTGATTGGGGGTCTGGTCATAAAAACAGACGATACTATTTTCGATGCCAGCATCAAGAACCAATTGGTCCAATTAAAAAATCAATTATCTAACTAACTTACTCTTTTTCTCCCAGCTAATCTCTCATGTATGTCTACCAATTCCATTGTAGCCGAGCTTAAAAAAAATATTGCAGCCTTTGAAAAACAGGTTGAGGTTGAAGAAATTGGAACTGTGCTAGAAGTAGGTGATGGCATTGCCCGTTTGAGCGGTCTTTCAAAATGCCAGGCCAGCGAAATGCTTGAATTTGTTTCCTCCAACAAAGAAACAGGCACCACCTATGGTGTTGCCTTGAACTTGGAAGAAGACACGGTGGGTGCCGTATTGCTAGGAGAATATCGTCATATCAAAGAAGGGGACACCGTCAAACGCACCGGGCGCATCTTATCCGTGCCGGTTAGCGATCAATTAATTGGACGTGTGGTTAACCCACTCGGCGAAGTGATTGATGGCGGAGCCAAAATTAACACCAAAACGTTTTACCCGATTGAAAAAATCGCACCCGGTGTCATGAGTCGCGAACCAGTAACCCAGCCGGTACAGACAGGTATTAAGGCAATTGACGCCATGATCCCGATTGGCCGTGGTCAGCGCGAACTTATTATCGGCGACCGCCAAACCGGTAAAACCGCCGTGGCCATCGACACCATCATCAACCAAAAAGGCCAAGACATGATTTGTGTGTATGTGGGTATCGGTCAAAAAGAATCAAAAATTGCCCGCATTGTCGCCAAGCTGAAAGAAGCTGGCGCAATGGATTACACCATCGTAGTCAGTGCCGGAGCCTCTGACCCTGCTTCATTGTTGTATATTGCTCCTTACGCTGGGGTGGCCATCGCTGAATATTTCATGGACAAAGGCAAAGATGTATTGGTCATCTACGACGATTTATCCAAACAAGCCTGGGCCTACCGTGAAATTTCTCTGCTTTTACGCCGTCCACCAGGGCGCGAAGCCTACCCAGGAGATGTATTCTATTTGCACTCTCGTTTGTTGGAACGTGCCTGCCGTCGTAACCAAGAAGCAGGTGGCGGCTCCATTACCGCACTACCTATTATCGAGACTCAAGCCGGCGATATTTCTGCCTATATTCCGACCAACGTTATTTCCATCACTGATGGCCAAATATTTTTGGAAAGTGATTTATTCTTCCGCGGTATTCGCCCGGCTTTGAACGTAGGTATTTCCGTATCTCGTGTGGGCTCCAGTGCTCAAATCAAACCAGTCAAAAAAGTTGCCGGTAAAATGAAATTGAACATGGCCCAGTTCCGTGAGCTCGAAGCCTTTGCTCAATTCGCGAGCGACCTCGACCCGGAAACAAAAAAACAGATTGATCTAGGGCAACGTTTGATGGAAATTTTGAAACAACCCCAATACCAACCGATGCCAGTCGCCAATCAAGTGGCTGTCATTTATGCCGTGACAAACGGTTTTGCCAACGATGTTGCGGTCAAAGAAGTGCGCGAATGGGAAAATAAACTGCACGAATTCCTCAAACGAACTAAAGCATCTTTGCTAGAAAAAATTGCTAGCGGCGGCTGGGACGAAACCATTGAGAAAGAATTAAAAGAAGCACTTAACGAGTTTAAAAAATAGGATGTTATGGCTGTCAGCACCAAAACAATTAAACGCCGCATCAAATCCATCAGTAATACCAAAAAAATTACCAAAGCGATGGAGATGATTAGCGCTGTCAAAATGCGGCGAGCAGTGGCTAATACATTAGCCAGCCGCAGCTATGCCAATCTAGCTTGGGAAATGTTATTAAGCATTTCTGGCAAAACAAACCTAAAAAAACATCCACTACTCGCTCGTCGCACTGTTAAGAATATTGGGCTTATTTATATTACTAGTAATCGTGGTCTGGCCGGAGGCTTTAATTCCAAATTGCTACAAGAGGTAAACAACTACATAAACCAAGCCAAAACTACCTTAGGAGCCAATACCGAAGTTTTACTTCTTGGTAAAAAAGGTAGAAAAATTTATCAGAATTTTGGACACACTATTGTTTCTGAATTTGAAAAACTTGACGTCACTACCAACGTTGAAGAAATTTTGCCGGTTGCTGCTATTATGAGTGAGGGCTATATTTCCAAAAAATATGATCGAATCGTAATCGCGTATACCGATTTTATTTCCCCGCTCCAACAAATTCCCAAAATAAAAGAACTTTTGCCGTTATCCGCTCAGCAAATGAAAAAATTAGAGGGCGACAGCACGACATCTGAAAGTAAAAAAGAGGCAATCGCCAACGGCTTGATATTCGAACCAAACCCTGACAAAGTATTGGAAGTACTGTTGCCTCGCCTAATAGAAATGCAGTTATACCAGGCAATTCTTGAATCAGACGCTTCTGAACACAGTGCGCGCATGCTCGCAATGCGTAACGCTACTGACGCTGCCAAAGACATGATTAAGGAACTACAAACTAGCTTTAACAATGCCCGCCAGGCCGGCATCACCAAAGAAATTGCCGAAGTTATCGGCGGGGCCGCGGCATTGGAATAATTTTTATACTGTTAATTAATTTTTACGTATGAATACTGGAGAAATACGACAAATTATCGGCGTAGTTGTCGATGTCTACTTTGAAAAAAATTTGCCGAGTCTTTTTAACGCCCTTACCACTACCATGCCCGACGGCACAAAACTGACGCTTGAGGTGCAACAACACATTGGCAGCAACATGGTGCGCGCAGTGGCCATGAGTACTACCGATGGCTTAACTCGCGGTCAAAGCGTTACTGATACCGGCAGCCCGATCATGGTACCCGTTGGCGAAGCGACCTTAGGCCGCATGTTTGACGTAGTGGGCGAACCGATCGATTTTAAGGGCGAAGCCAAGGTGAAAAAGAAATATCCGATTCACCGCCCAGCCCCGGAATTTACCAAACAATCCACTAAATCCGAAATTCTCGAAACCGGCATCAAAGTCATCGACCTGATCTGTCCTTTCTTAAAAGGAGGTAAAGTCGGTTTATTTGGTGGGGCGGGCGTTGGCAAAACCGTTATTATCCAAGAGCTTATTCGCAACATTGCCCAGGAACATGGCGGCTATTCCATGTTTGCCGGTGTCGGCGAGCGCAGCCGTGAAGGAAACGATTTATATCGTGAAATGAAAGAATCTGGCGTTCTCGACAAAACCGCTCTCGTTTTCGGCCAAATGAACGAACCACCAGGGGCTCGTGCTCGTGTAGCGTTAACCGCGCTTGCCATGGCCGAATACTTCCGTGATGAAGAGGGGAGAGACCTGCTCTTGTTCGTCGATAATATTTTCCGCTTCACGCAGGCCGGCTCTGAAATGTCCGCGCTGCTTGGCCGCATGCCTTCGGCCGTAGGATACCAGCCCACACTCGCGAGTGAAATGGGCGCTCTGCAAGAACGCATCACCTCTACCGACAAAGGTTCTATCACCTCGGTACAGGCCGTTTATGTGCCAGCCGACGACCTTACTGACCCGGCTCCTGCTACCACCTTTGCCCATCTTGATTCCACCGTTACCCTGAACCGTTCCTTGGCAGAATTGGGTATTTACCCAGCCGTTGATCCACTTGATTCCAGCTCCACTATTCTTGATCCTAACATCGTGGGCGAAGAACATTATCGCACCGCGCTTGAAGTCCAGCGTGTTTTGCAACGCTATAAAGATCTACAAGATATTATCGCTATTTTGGGCATGGAAGAATTAAGCGACGAAGACAAAGTGACTGTCACTCGCGCTCGCAAAATCCAGAAATTCTTATCCCAGCCATTTTTCGTTGGTCAGATCTTTACCGGTATCGAAGGTAAATATGTACCTATCAGCGAAACTATCCGTGGTTTCCGTGAAATTCTCGATGGCAAGCACGATGATAAAGCTGAACAGGCTTTCTACATGAAAGGCGGTATCGACGAAGTAAAATAACCAGCACTCTTTGTTGGAATAAGATTTAATAAGCCTCAATTCAGGCGACATTTCACCAAGCAGGTATGCTTACATTTAAAATAATCACTCCGGAACGCGTAGTTTTTTCCGATCAGGTAGACCAAGTCAGCCTCATGACTACTACGGGAGAAATTACGGTGTTACCTCACCACATTCCGCTTGTAACGGTCTTACAACCCGGTGAATTGCGCTACAAAAAAAATGGCACAGAATATCCTTTGGCTGTTTCCGGCGGCTTTGCCGAAATTAAAGCAGATAATTCCCTTGTTATTCTGGCTGATACCGCCGAACGCGCTACCGAAATTGACCTGAAACGTGCAGAAGCAGCGCGAGAAAAAGCAGTTGAAACTATGAAGTCAGCCCGTGCTACGGATGACGTTGGCTACGCTGCTTTGCAAACAGCCTTAGAGAGAGCACTCAACCGCGTGAAAGTAGGCAACAAATACCGCCGACTCCCATAGTGCCTAGCCCAAAAACCTCTCTGTTGTAACAATTTTCCGACTGAAACGTCTTCTATTTAACACGCTAAGCTTGTCAACGTGTTTTTTGTGTATGAAAAGCGATATTAAAACAACTCTTAAAATTTATTGGCTCGAAGCCCGAAAGTACCCCTGGCATTTGATACTATTAATTTTCGGGGTTATAGGCGCATCCGGCTTGCGTGTAATTATTCCTCTATATTTCAAGGAATTTTTCGATTTACTCGGAGGCAGTTTGCCGAGCAGCAATACAGCCACCTTACTTATTCAGATTCTGTCAGGAATCGCCCTTCTGGAACTAGCTAGTTGGACCTTGTGGCGTGTCGTTCTACACACCTCGATCCGTTTTCAGAGCACCATACTATCCAAATTAAGCGACCGGTGTTTTAGTTACCTCCACAAGCATTCTTTCTCATTCTTCAACAACAATTTCGTCGGGTCGTTGGTAAAAAGAGTAAACTGGTTTACCCGCGCGTTTGAAAGCATCGCCGATCGAATCATTTATGATTTTCTACCTCTCATTACCGACCTCACCATCATTCTGATCGTACTTCTCAAAAAGCAGACAATTCTCGGTGTTGCCGTCTTGATCTGGAGCATTCTGTTTTTAGTTGTAAACTGGGCTCTGACTAAATTCAAAGTCAAATACGACCTAGCTCGCAACGAAGCCGAAACCAAAGCCACCGGAATTCTGGCGGACACAATCACTAACCATAATAATGTAAAACTATTTAACGGCTACGAACGCGAAGTTGCCCGCTATGCCGATGCCAATGAAGCAGTTCGAAAAATCCGCTTTTTCACGTGGAGCCTGGATAATGTGTTTGATGGTGTGCAAGGGTTATTAGTTTTGGTATTAGAGCTAGGGCTTTTTTATGGCGCCATTAAATTATGGCAACAGAACTTAGTAACGGTGGGGGATTTTGTGCTTCTGCAATCGTACGCCATCATTATCTTTGATAAAGTCTGGAGTTTTGGCAAAGTTATTCGCCGCCTATATGCGGATTTAGCGGACGCCCAAGAAATGACCGCAATGCTAGAAATGCCCCATGAAATTAAAAATATTCCTAACGCCACCTCATTGGAGATTAAAAAAGGAATGATTGAATTTAAAAACATTGATTTCTATTATCATGAAACCCGAAAAATATTTGCTAATCTAAATTTAGCAATAAAAGAGCACGAAAAAGTTGCACTAGTTGGCCCGTCTGGTGCTGGCAAATCAAGCATCATCAAATTATTATTACGCATGCATGAATTAGCCGGTGGCAAAATTCTGATTGATAATCAACGCATTGAACGCGTGACTCAAGAAAGCCTGTGGTCTGCGGTTAGCCTGGTACCCCAGGATCCAATATTATTCCACCGCACACTGCTCGAAAACATCCGCTATGGCAAGCCATGTGCCACCGATGAAGAAGTGATTGTAGCCAGTAAATTAGCACACTGCCACGAATTTATTTCCGGCTTTCCGGATCAATACAATACCTATGTGGGGGAACGCGGGGTAAAATTATCGGGCGGTGAACGCCAACGAGTCGCAATCGCTCGCGCCATTTTACGCAATGCGCCAATTTTGGTACTTGATGAAGCGACATCAAGCTTGGATTCTGAATCCGAATCCTTGATTCAGGACGCGCTTAATAACCTGATGAAAAATAAAACGGTGATCGTAATCGCGCATCGTCTCTCGACCATCATGAAAATGGACCGAATTGTAGTCATCGACCAAGGACAGGTCGTAGAGATGGGCACTCACGAAGAACTTCTGAAAAATAATTCCGGACTATATCGTAATTTGTGGAAATTACAAGCCGGCGGCTTCATTCAGTAGGCCAATAGACAAAATACTCAAACCTAGGTAAAATGGGCAACTATGGATCATATCGCCAATTACTTACAAAAAATTTCTTCCGCATTCCAGGGTAGCGGCACGATTAGAATTTCTAATTTTGTCGAAGACCACATCCGCCTCAAACCATTACTGCACCTATTAGCCGAAGATCCGGCCCCCGACATGTCGGCCCTGATTTACTCGCTACTCCGCCTCCCACCCGAAATCCTCACTACGAAGAGCATTATCATGGGTCAATCGGATTTAGTTTTCGATGCCGCGGGCACATCGGTAAAAGGCCCAGAATGGCACGCAACCAAAGCCCTAGCCAGGGCGCGTACCTGTCACTATAATCTCACCACTCATACCCTGGCGGTCTGCGTCAGCAGCTTAACTGATGTCCACGATCTAGTGACCATGCTGACCGCACTTTATATCGAAATCAGTAAGCTCGCCCAGGCTGTCTCAACCGGAAAACACCCCACTGTTCAGGCTTGTTTCTCGAACGAAGATTGGAAAAAATTAACCGAACTACTAGGTGAAAAAATTACCCAGTTCGTCGCCCTCGCTACAGATCCGACTAATTACGAATTATCCCTCTTGGCCGGGTCAAATCTGGATTACTCCAAAACCATCCAAGAATGGTGGATTAATATTGCCGCCAGTCGCAAAAAATATCAGGTTAATATTTACGATCAGCCGGTCTATTTCATTTCTTCCAATTCGCATTCGGTGATTAATTTGTTGTCTGGTTTTCCGTATAGCGAACAAAAATACTTGTATAAACACGAAGCGGAGCGGCTCCAAAAAAATCAGGACGAATTTGAACGAGAACAAATTGCCCCAGAAAATATCTGCTATTATTTATCGCGTTTTGCCGAAAAGAGCGACCCCGCCTACTGCCAGAAAAAAACTAAGGCCGAAATTGCCGCCGGATTATTTCGCTTGCCTTCATTCCGCAACATTGATATTGAAGCCCAGATTTTTTCTATCAAAGATTTCATTGCAAATCCACATCTTGATAAACGCTTGCAGATTTCTCCTGAACAAAAAAGCCGTTTAGCCAACAGTAACGCACTTATCTTTAATATTGCCTACCCGCTTGGCCTCACTGCCTACAGCATCCTCAAAGAAGTAAGCGAAAATGTCTCGGCCGTACGCGGTGTATATATTATGGGCAAGGCCGCCTCTTTGAACGCGGGCATTGGGGACATTACTATTCCTAATTTTATCCTGAACAAACATAGCGGAAATCAGATTTTTTTACACAACGTCTTAAACGTGGGTGATTTTCAGCCATGGTTCCCCAAAAATTCAATTTTTACCGATCAAAAAGCAGTGACGGTGCCGGGTACTTTTTTGCAAAGCGAAGCCACGCTGCAAGAAGATTACGCGGAAGGCTACAGTATTATCGAAATGGAAGCTGGCCCGTATCTAGACCGTGTGTACGAAATGCAATATCCAGATCGGTACCCGACTAATCATACCTTCGTCCTGAATCCTAAATTCCGCCTAGGCGCCGCCTATTACGTATCAGATACCCCACAAAATAAAGGGATTAATCTGGGTGCCAAACGTCTTACCTGGGAAGGATTGAACGCCACCTACGCCATCAGCATCGGCATACTTAATGATATTTTAAAAACCGAAGATTCGTTATTACCCTAGAATGGTATGGCCTCATTTTACAAAGAATTAAAAGAACTGTTAGCCGATGAACCCCGCTACCGCCAAGCGCAAGTACATAAGGCTTGGTTTGATCCGTCTATTCATGGGTATGATCAAATCAGCACACTGCCGATTACTCTACGCGAGAAGCTGGTAAAATTTCCCTGGATGAGCGTCGAACAGTACACCCTTCTCACCAGCAAAGAGGATAATACCCGCAAGCTCCTGCTGAAATTGCACGATGCACAATACGTCGAAATGGTGGTGATGGGGCGCGTGAAAGTCAACCAGCCCGAGAACGAAAAAGTCCCGTTTCGCTATACTATCTGCGTGTCGTCGCAAGCCGGCTGCCCGATGCAATGTGCCTTTTGTGCTACTGGCAAACAGGGTTTTAAACGCAATTTATCCGTGCCGGAAATCGTCGATCAATATCGTTTCGCGCAAAAAATGTTAGCGCCCAGCGGGGATAGAGTGGCCAACATGGTCTTTATGGGCCAGGGCGAACCACTGCTTAATTACGAAAATGTTAAAGAAGCCGTTAAAATTCTGTTAGCCAATACTGATCTGGGCGAAACAAAAATTACCGTTTCGACCGCCGGCGTGCCCAGCGTGATGGAAAAAGTCCTGATTGATGATTTTCCTCCCGTGCGCTGGGCGATTTCACTTCACAGCGCGATCGAAGAATCACGTAAAGAAATTATGCCCTCGCACAAAAAAGACTTTTTAGAGTTTTTGGTAGACTGGACGAATGCCTATAACAAAAAATTTCCCAGCCGCACGCATTTTATCGGGTTGGAATATATCATGTTGCACGGTGTGAACGATGATAACCGCCACCTCGACGCCCTGATCAAACTCGGCAAACGCATGCCGCACATCCGCATCAATTTAATTCCCTACAACCGCATCGGCGATGATCCTGTTGATAATAAGACGGTATTTGATCGCACTCCGGCCGAGCGCATCAACCATTGGCACGAATCCCTTATGAACGCTGGCTTCACTACCACCGTGCGCTATTCCCAAGGCCAGGACATTGCCGCCGCCTGCGGACAACTCCGCAACAAGACTGAAGTGTAAAAATCAAAACGATACCATCGACTCACGTCGGTGGTTTTTTAAGTGACTTTTTTGTGTGGAAAAAAAATGACAGCACCACACTACAGTTGCCCCTTTAGCACGGATTCAGTATACTTGATAACGCTAACTAACTAGTATGTCTGGATTAAACTCGGAGCAACAAGCCGCCGTCGCCTATACCGCTGGCCCCCTCATGATCGTCGCCGGGGCGGGAACTGGTAAAACCACTGTAATTACCCGCAAAATTGCCCACCTGATTGAAACTAAACTCGCTACCCCCGAGCAGATTCTCGCGCTCACATTTACCGATAAGGCTGCTACCGAAATGTCGGAGCGCGTCGACACTCTTTTGCCGGTGGGCTATTTGGATTTGCATATTTCCACTTTTCACGCTTTTTGCCAGCGCCTGCTAGAACAATACGCTTTGGATATCGGCGTAAGCAATCGTTTCAAACTACTCACCACCACAGAAACCTGGTTATTGATGCGACAGAATTTTGACCGTTTTAAATTGGAGTATTATCGACCATTGGCGAATCCCACGCGCCATATCCACGAACTGATCAAACACTTCACTAAATGCAAAGATGAATTAATCAGCCCTGCCCAGTATCTGGAATATGCCGAAAGTAAACGCCTGGAAAGTGGCGACATGAATATCGAGGAACAAGACCGTATCAGCGAATTAGCTGCTGCCTATCATACGTATAATCAAATACTGTTGGAAAATAACGTCTTGGATTTTGGTGATCTGATTAAATACAGCATAGAAGTATTGGAAAAACGTCCGGCTATCCTGAAAACCTTGCAACAACGCTTTAAATATATTCTGGTAGATGAATTTCAGGACGTCAACTGGGCACAATACAAACTGGTTAAACTCTTGAGCAGCGAAGACAATCAATTAACGGTGGTCGGCGATGACGACCAGAGTATTTACGCCTTTCGCGGCGCGTCTGTTTCAAATATTTTGCGCTTCAAAGATGATTTCCCCAATGCCAAAGAAATTGTCTTGGTAGAAAATTATCGTTCCGTACCCGACATTTTGGATCTTAGTTATCAATTAATTAACGGCAACAATCCGGATCGCTTGGAAATAAAATTAGGCATTGATAAAAAACTACGTTCATCTCGAAAAACTGACGAGACCAAAGCCGTTATCTACCGCCATTTTGCCAGCGGCGAAGCCGAAGTGTCCGCAACCTTAGCTTCGATACAGGAATTGCGCACCAACGATCCTGATACCAAATGGAGTGACTGCGCCGTCTTGGTGCGGGCCAACAGCCACGCCGAGCCGCTCGTAGCCGCCTGTGAGCGACAGGGGATACCATACGAATTTTTGGCCTCAGCCGGGCTCTATCGCCAGAATGTGATTCTGGATTGTTTGAATTTTTTTAAACTGGTCGATAATTATCACGAATCACCCGCCGTGTACCGGTTATTGCGCTTGCCTTTTTTAGCTTTCAAAGAAAACGATTTACAAAAAATTACCTACAATGCCAAAAAGAAAAGTATCTCGTACTACGAAGCCCTCAAACGCTGTCGGGAGTTTGCTCTATCCGCCGAAGGCACAACTATTGCTGATCGCGTAATCGAGCTTATTCACGCAGGCATGAAATTAGCCAGGCAAACCAAACCCACGGCCGTACTCCTGAACTTTTTGGAAGAGAGCGGATATTGGCGTTACCTCAAAGACCAAGGCAACCAAGGAGCCCTGCGCGACATCAATTATCTCAATCAATTTTTGGAGCAATTAGAGAGCTACGAAACCGCTACTCCGCAGGCGACCGTGCAAGGCTTTTTGGAGCACTGCCGCTACTTGCTGGAAATCGGTGACGAAGGCTCGCTCACGGGCGCGGAGAACCAGACTGATACGCTCAAAATCATGACGATCCATGCGGCCAAAGGCTTGGAGTTTCGTTATGTATTCATGCTGAACCTGGTCGAAGACCGGTTTCCTACCCGCCGCCGCGGCGAAGCGATCGAAATACCGCCGAGCTTAATCAAAGAACAATTGCCGAGCGGCGACGCTCATTACCAAGAAGAACGCCGTCTTTTTTATGTCGGCATGACCCGCGCCAAAGACCAGCTGTATCTATCGAGCGCCGCCACTTATGGCGGGGTACGAGAAAAAAAGATCAGCCGGTTTTTAGCGGAGTTAGGTTTTTCAGCCACCGAAAAAATCGAAGTACCCAGGGCTCTGCCCGGCACTATCTCTACTCGCCCCGAACACGTTTCAACGGCTCCTTCGGAAATCCCTGATATTTTTTCTTTTTCGCAGTTAAAAACCTACCAAACCTGCCCCTACCAATACAAACTGGCTAATGTCTTAAAGCTGCCCTCTACTCACGGCAACCCCAGCTTTAGCTTTGGCACGACCATGCACAGCACGCTCCAGCATTTTTACGAACGCGTGCAGGAATTAAACAAAAGCGAGCAGCCATCATTATTTGCTCTCCCGCAAAATAGTGCGCCCAAAACAGGAATACGTATTCCCGATTACGAAGAACTGACAGCTTTGTACGACCAAGCCTGGATCGACGACTGGTATCATGATAAAAACCAACGCGAAACCTATTATGCCGAGGGTAAAAAAATCTTGCGCACTTTTTATGAAGCCCAACAAAACCAGTGGACCATTCCCGTCAGCTTAGAGGGCTGGTTCAAAATCAGAGTAGGGGAGTTCTTGTTACGCGGCCGCATCGACCGCATCGATCAATTGCCCGACGGCACGCTCGAAATTATTGATTACAAAACCGGCACACCCAAAGAAAAATTAGTCGGCGAAGACAAAGACCAGCTCTTGATTTATCAAGTAGCCGTGCAACAACTGCCGCAATACCACCATATCGGTGCGCCCAGCCGCCTGACTTTTTATTATCTCAATGACAACAGCAAATTATCTTTCTTAGGTTCAGACAAAGAAATTGCGGCCCTGCAAGATAAATTACTGGAAACTATTCTAAAAATCCGTTCTGGTGATTTTGCCGCCACTCCCAGCCAATTCACTTGCCGCTCGTGTGACTTCAAAGAAATTTGTGAATTTAGAATTTTGTAAAAATAAGGATCAAGGAACATGGAACAAGGAGCAAGCCAATTTGGGATATCATCCACGAATCCTTTATTCGTAAAGGCGGATGCTTTGGCTAAATTAATTTATAAGGTTTGTGGCCAGTTTCCCAAACATGAAATGTTTGGACTAACATCACAATTGCGTCGTGCTGGATTATCAGTTATCCTGAACATCATCGAGGGTTTTGCTCGTCAAAGCGAGAAAGAATATCACCGTTTCTTGATCATTTCGTTTGGCTCTCTAAAAGAAACTAAATATCTACTACATTTTGCGTTAGAACAAAAATACTTATCCCCAGCTACATACCAAGAAACTCTTAAACTAGCGGAAGAAACGGCCAAAATTCTCTGGGCCATCATCCGTAAACGTTAATTGTTCCTTGCTCCATGTTCCTTGATCCTTGCACACATATGCTCAAAAGTCTTGGCAACTTATTACAACAGCGAGTAAGCCGCTCGCCGGTACTGAAAGGTGCCGCAGCCGCTCTTACGGTAGAAGCTGGAAATAAAGTATTAAAAGAACTCTTGGGCGAAGATATCACCGAGTATGCCCAAGTAGCATATTTTAAAGATGGCACACTGGCCATCGGCTGCCTCAGCTCTACCGTGGCTCAGGAAATTCGCCTGAAAGAAAATGAAATTATTGATTCGATAAATAAAAAAATTGGCGCCAATATAGTTAAAAAATTAAGATATTTACAATAAAAATTGTGGAACAAAATCTAAACCAAATTAATCCTCGACCATCAGTAGGTTTGGGTGCTTATATAATAAATAAAGATGGAAAAATTTTATTGGGCAAGAGAAAAGGGTTGTTGGCTCCGAATGAATACGCCGCGCCTGGCGGTCATCTTGAATTTGGAGAGACTTTTGAAGAAAATTTAAAAAAAGAAGTAAAAGAAGAGACTGGGCTGGAAATTGGAAAAATTGAGTTGTTAAATGTGGATAATGTTTTGCGTTACATAAAAAGCGTCAATAAACATTACGTTACCTTGTCTTTTTTGGTAGAGTACGTCGGTGGAACTCCAACAGTAAAAGAAGCAGATAAATGTGAATCTTGGGACTGGTACTCACTGAATAATTTACCAGTGCCCTTGGCAGCGTTTGCCGAAGGACCATTGATTAAATTAAAACAAAAACTCAAGATCCCTGATAATAAATCATAAAAATAGGGCTCCAAAGATATTTTCTCTGAAATTAGAAGCGTATGGCCTACCTTGACATGGTGAACACTTGTTCACTATACTGTCACCATATGCCTCTCCCCAAACACCTCCCCTCCATCATCCGTTTCTACCGCCGCAACAAACGCCTCCCATCCTATCGGGAAATGTTGGGCTTAACCGGATTTAAATCTACCAACGCTATCGCGCAATTAGTAGAGCGATTGATCAAATCCGGCTGGCTTACCCGCGACACCACCGGCAAGCCCATTCCGGGCCGCCGTTTTTTGGGTGTGCCTCTATTAGGCACGGTTGAAGCCGGTTGGCCATCCCCGGCCGAAGAAGAGCTGGTCGATACCATGAGCCTGGATGAATGGCTTATCGGCAATCGCCAAGCCACCTTTATGTTGAAAGTCTCGGGCGATTCGATGATCGATGCCGGTATCCACCCCGGCGACACCTTGCTGGTAGAACGAGGCAGAACCCCCAAAAATGGCGATATCGTAATTGCGGAAGTAGATAATCAATGGACGCTTAAATATTTTCAAAAACACGGCGACCAAATAGTGTTGGTTCCGGCCAACAAAAAGTTCCGGCCCATTATTGCCAAAGAAGAATTAACCATCGCCGCTATTGTGACCGCCGTGATCCGCAAGTATCACGATGTATGAGTGATGTCGACCTCAATACAATGCATACCTACGCTCCAGCTGTTTCGGCCAAAACTTCTTTTCCTCACGCCATCCTCCACATCGATGGCGATTCTTTTTTTGCCAGCTGTGAACAAGCCCGGAATCCTGCCCTACGCGGCAAACCCGTCATCACCGGCCAAGAGCGGGGGATAGCAGCCTCTATGAGTATCGAAGCCAAGGCCAAGGGGGTAACCCGTGCCATGCCCCTGTGGGAAATTAAAAAACTCTGCCCCGACGTGATTTGCCTGCCCTCTGATTATGAAATGTATAGCCTCATGTCGCAACATTTTTATGAAATTGTCCGCAGATATACCGGAGCTGTAGAAGAATACGGTATCGATGAATGTTTCGGCGATCTCACCGGATTAGAAGCCTCGTTTCACAAAAGCTATTATCAATTGGCCGAAGAATTACGCACCGTATTAAAACAAGAACTCGGCTGCACTTTTTCCGTAGGCCTGGGGCCCAACAAAGTCTTGGCCAAACTCGGCTCAAAGTGGCAAAAACCATACGGGTTTACTGCTGTACCCACCGAACAAATACACCATTTTTTAAAAAATCTGCCGGTAGGAAAAATTTGGGGTATAGGCCATCGCACGACTGCCTGGCTAGAGACTCAAAACATTCTTACTGCCGGACAATTTGCTAGTCAAAACGAATGGTGGGTCAAACAGAATTTATCACGGCCGTTTCACGATATCTGGCGAGAGCTCCAAGGTGAATTGGTTATACCGCTTCAATTTGCGCCAAAAGAAAGTTACCAATCCATTCAAAAGTTTAAAACCTTTACCCCGCCCTCAAAAGATCCGGAATTCATCTTTGCCCAACTGTCTAAAAATATCGAGAACGCGTGCATTAAACTCCGGCGTTATCATCAAGCGACACCAGCTTTATATATCATTCTTCGCACGCAAAATTTTCGCCACCATACCCTAGAAATTCCGTTAGCGAGACCGACGAACCTGCCGCCCGAAATACTCCCGGCCGCGAGAAAGGCGTTTGAAAAAATTGTTAAAAAACAAACCTGGTACCGGGCGACTGGAGTCGTGTTTTTTAACCTAGTTCCCATGGTGATTCAGGCCGACCTCTTTGGGGATAATCTTCGAGTCGAAAAACTACAACGCCTCTATGCGAGTGCCGACAAAGTAGCCGCTAAATTTGGCAAACACACGATGTTTTTGGGAACCAGCTGGCCAGCTCACAAATTCAAAGCTCATTTAACGAAACGAGGCGATGAACCAGAACGTCAAACCACGTTGTTCTTAGGAGAAACCAAACGAAAACGCTTGGGGATACCGATGTTACTGGGAGTGGTGGTATAAAACAAAAACAGCGTAGTACACGCTGTTTTTGTTTTCGTGGGTCGGCTGGGGATCGAACCCAGGACCTTATCCTTAAAAGGGATCTGCTCTACCAGCTGAGCTACCGACCCGTTTACTTGTGGTTAAGCCCATTTTATAATGGACTTTCGGTGTGGTAGATGATATACTACCTAAAAATAAAAATCAAGAGTAAACTACCCACACCTACTTTATTCCCTACGGCCCCAGCCGTTTTAGCACCAAAAATATGCTTAACAAAAAGTACTTTCAAACCATCCGCGAAGAACTGCTTTCGTATGCCGAAAAACGCCGAGAAGTCATAAAATCCTCTGGCGACGCCCAGCACCAGGCTAAACGCGCTATTTTTGCCCTCCAACGCGACGATCGCGAGGAAGCTGGACGTTGTCTCATTACTGCAAAAGACCTCCTCGTAGGGCTCAATAAACGCTATCACAAAAACCCAGAATTATTTGAAGAAGGTTCTTATCGCGCCGGGCTCGAAGAATACGTCGAAGCGTGGCTCCTAAATGAATATTTAAACGAACGTGAATTAGGACCCCTGACCAACCTAACCGTGGACCCCGACCTCTATATCAGCGGGCTGGCAGATGTACCCGGCGAATTGTTGCGCTACGCTATCAAAGCGGCCACCGAGCGTAATTTCCTGATGGTCAAAAAATGTTACCAGGCAGCCGAAATGATCGTCAGCGAAATGGTAGACATGGATCTGACCGGCTATAATCGCCAAAAATTTGACCAGGCTAAACAGGCTTTAAACAAATTGCAGCAAGTCGTCTACGAAGTAAGCCTGCGCAACTAGGATAGGTATTAAATATTGCTGACTCAATATTTAATAGAGTAATTTTGGTATGCTTCTATTTGAACGATTAAAAAATTACGGTCACTTGCTACTCGCAATGGCCGCCTATTGGTATTATGGGCGTCCGGCCAGGCAGATGATAGTGGTAGGCGTTACCGGCACCAAAGGCAAAACCACTTCCAGCCGCCTTATCGCTTCTGTCCTAGAAGCGAGCGGGCAAAAAGTCGGCTTGTTATCAACCGCGGAATTTCAGATTGGCGGCGAACGCGTGTTGAACACCAAAAAGATGACCATGTTAGGGCATGGAGCTGTCCAAAAAATGCTGCGGCAGATGGTAGCGGCCGGATGCACGTATGCGGTAGTGGAAACGTCTTCGCAAGGAATTTTACAATACCGCCATTATGGACTGCATTATGACATAGCGGTATTTACTAATTTGTCTCCCGAACACATCGAAGCCCACGGCGGTTTTGCCAATTTACGAAAAGATAAAGGAAAAATGTTCGCCGCTTTAAGAAAAAGTTATCGTAAAACTATTCACGGACACCCTATCCCCAAAGTTATCATCGTGAATGGCGATGACGAGAACGCAGCGTATTACCTAAATTTTAAAGCCGATAAAAAAATCGCCTACAGTGTTCTAACTCAAAAAAGAAATCCGGTTGACACAGAAGTCCACGCCCACGATATACACAGTACAGCTACGGGCAATACCTGGCGGGTAGGGGATACGGAATATGCTTTGCACTTGTGGGGAGAATTCAACGTTAGCAATGCTCTGGCGGCAATTGCCGTTGGTCAGGCGGCTGGTCTAGCCCCATGCGCCATTGCCAAGGGACTAGCTTCTGTCACCGGCATAAACGGCCGCCTGGAATTGATTGAGGCCGGCCAACCGTTCAAAATAATTATCGATTATGCCCATGAACCACGCAGCCTCGAAGCGGCTCTCCAATCAGTACGCACGTTATTGCTTAAACCAAATCAAAAATTAATTGCCGTGATAGGATCAGATGGGGGAGGGCGCGACCAAAGCAAACGTGCTACTACCGGCGCCCTGGCTGCCAAATTAGCCGACACTGTGATTGTCACAACCACCGACCCCTACGACGAAGATCCTGGGGCCATAGTAACCATGGTGGCCAAGGGCGCGCTCGAAACCGGGTACCAGGAAGGCCAAAACTTATTTTCTATTCCCGATCGCCGCACCGCGATAGAGAAAGCGCTGTCACTGGCAGGTGAGGGTGATGCAGTAATTCTCACTGCCAAAGGCCACGAAACCTGCATGGCCATAGGGGGAGGACAAAAAATCCCCTGGAACGACCGTGATGTTGCGACCGAATTACTATCCAAATACACGCGAGCTTCGTCTGTGGTATAATGAGTATATGATCGCACGTAATCGCTGGAGCGGCTTTTTTTCTTCACAATGGACCACTATTATTTTAGTGGCGTTGTTGCTGTTACTTGGAATCGGCTATGCTTCTGCGTATTATCAACACTACCAAGTACAACAAGAAATCAAACAATTACAAGCCCAAGCCGAGGCTCTGCAAGCTAACAAATTAAAAACAATTGAGCTGCTTAAATACGTCGAATCACCGGCATTTGTAGAAGAACGCGCCCGCCTGGAATTGAACTTGGGTAAACCCGGAGAAAAAATGACCGTAATCGACTCGGGAAAAAAACCAATTCCTAGACAACCCCTGGTAAATATGTTAGAACAAAATCGCCCCTTACTCTCTAATCGAGAGAAGTGGTGGAACTATTTTTTTGCCCACGAATCGGATTCAGCAAATTAAAAAATATTTCTATTTACATAGAGTTAAGTCTAATCTAATCATTATGGAAACCTCTGCTCCTCAACCAGCTTTCAATAATTCCAAACAAAACTTACGTAATTTTATCTACGGCCTCGTGGGCTTAATCATAGTCGCTCTTGTCATTATTTCCGGCATCGGCATCTTTAGAGTGTACCGTATTGCCGCTACCGATCGATTTACCCTGTTGATCGCTCGCATTTGGCATTTACCTGTCGCCAAAGTTAATAGCGTTTCGATTCCCTACACGGAATACGCCGCTGATTTAGCAGCTATCAACACCAAAAGCAATTACGACAAAGCTCATAACGGCCCGACCGCCAATTTAACAGCCGACGAAAAATCAGATCAGGTGATTTGGCGCTTAGTTAATAACACCCTCATTAAAGAAACGGCCAAAAAAATGAATATTACTGCCACCAGCCAAGATACCGAGGATATCAAGAACAGGATTTTGGAAAAATTCCAAACTACCGCCGCGGCTGATGCCCAATTATCTACCGAGTACGGGTGGAACCTAGCAACCTATCAAGAAAAAGTAGTGGTACCTTTCGTTTTAGGCAATAAAATAACCGGCATGTTGGAGACCGACCCAACCATCCGCGCAGAAAGCCGAGCCTTGGCACAAAATTTGCTTGACCAAATCAAAAAAGGAGCTGATTTTAATGCCTTGGCAGAAAAATACGGCGAAGATGGCACAGCCCAAGCCGGAGGTGATCTAGGCTGGTTCCCAAAAGGAGAAATGGTACCGCAATTCGAAGAAGCAGTCTTTGCTCTAAAAAAAGGCGAACTAAGCCCGGAGCTGGTAGAAACCGCTTTTGGGTATCATGTCATTAAAAAAGAAGATGAACGTATTTCTAAAGTTCAAGACGAACAAACCAAAAAAACTATCAACCAACCCGAAATCAAAGCCCGACATATTCTGATTCGTTTTGCCAGCCTTACGCGCTTTCTCAACAAAGCCACCACGGCGGCTGACCTGCATTTATACGTAAACATTCACAACCCATTTTTGGATATAAAAAAGTAAATTTAAAAACCCGCCATACAGGCGGGTACTAAGCGGGCGTAGTACAATGGTAGTACATTGGCTTCCCAAGCCAAGGACGTGGGTTCGATTCCCATCGCCCGCTCAATCGAACCAGGGAGGGGTAGGGAACCGAACGGTTCCCTCTTTTAGAAGAGGAGAGAGCGCGAGAGGGCAGAAGCCCTTTCGCGAGAGGCGCCGCAGCGCCGAGTTCGATTCCCATCGCCCGCTCAATTGCGTCAACCAAATTGCTGAGAACCAGAAACATTTGTGTCGAGACCACCTAGTTCCGCCTTAATTCTGTCTGCTTCTACCTCCACAAGCTCACCGTCATATTCACCGGCATGGGCTGTCACCCCGGCATACACCGGAGCCCTCTGATCCAGATGTAAATTAAGCTGCACCTGTTCGCCATGTTCCTCGACGTAGAGATGGAAGCGGGGATATAAATCATGTCGCAAGCGGCGAACGAAACTTTGCGTACCATGCCGGCGATCTTGGAGAACGCTATATCCCAAACGTCGCAGGCTCATAGTCGCATTTCCTAATTTAGCCGAAGGTAAAAAAAATTTCATATTATATATGCTTTCACACGATACACCAAGCTTAGAAATAGCACAACAGACAGAAAATTTAAAAAAATGTGAAAATTATTTAATAACCTCAATTTTGCAAGCAAGAGTGGTTCAAAAACTTTTTCCAAATTTAGATGAAACCGCTGCATTTACTAGTTTTATTAGCGAGCCTGCAAACAGCGAAATTAAATATAATCATCTATATAGAAGGGCTATAAACGAAATAAAAAGTGAAGCTAATTATGCCCAAACCGGAGATTTACTAAAATTAGTTGCCGAAATTTTTTCTAGATATAACCCCTCATTTTTGAAGCAAAAAACTTTTAAAAAAATTCCCGAGTTAAATGCGGATGTGGAAAGTACATATAAAGGTTTTGGTGCTAAAATAGAATTATTGGCAGAACAAATTGCTCTAATAATTAAAAACTTAGACGCAAATAAGCCGGAAATAAATTAATATGAATAAGTCTGACTATTTCAAACTAAATATTATAGTACCCGTTACCCACGGCGATGAAGTGAGAGAAGCACTAGGGAAGGCCGGAGCCGGACGCCAGGGTAATTATGCGTACTGCAGCTCATCTTACTCTAGTTTGGGCCGTTTTAAACCACTTCCAGGGGCCGAACCAGCCATCGGCACTGTAGGCCAATTAGAGGCGGTAGCCGAAGAAACTATTAGTACTATTTGCCACCGTGATTTAATCCCCAGTGTTATCGCCGCGGTAAAAGCTGTTCACCCCTACGAAGAAGTGCCAATTGACATTTTACCGCGTTTTGAGGTATAAAATAGCCCTTACGCCGCCTTAGCTCAGTTGGCAGAGCGACACATTCGTAACGTGTAGGTCCGGGGTTCAATTCCCCGAGGCGGCTCATCGTATACTTCTTCTTGTCTTGCCTTAACCTGTGACCAAGATTTTTTTATATGAATGAAATTATTTATATTCTCACCAACGAGGCCATGCCCGATTTCATCAAAATCGGCCGGACTAACGACATTACCCGCCGCCTTCAAGAATTAGACTGGACCAACATGCCGCTCCCGTTCCAATGCTTTTATGCCGCCAAAGTAAAAGATTCTCATTTTGTCGAAAAACAAATACATTCCGCTTTCGCAGACAACCGAGTTCGTTCAAATAGGGAGTTTTTTAAAATGAATCCTGAGCGAGTAGTAGCTGTAATAAAACTGGTCGAATTAGAAAATATAACCCCCAACCAATCTTGGGTGCAAAGCCCGGAAGTGAAGGAAGAATTAAAAAAAATATATACCAAACGCTTTAATTTTGAATCAGTTAGCATCCCCTTAGGTTCAGAATTATCGTTCACCCGAGACAAAAACATAAAAGCAACAGTCGTGGCCGACAACAACGTACAAATAAATGGCGTAGTAAAAAGCTTGTCTAAAGCCGCTCAAGAATTACTACAAGTTGAATATCCTGTTCAGGGGCCAATATTTTGGATATACGAGGATGAAACACTGGATGAACGCCGCCGACGTTTAGAAAGTGCCGAATAAAAATGAGTGGATATTTTTCTTTAAAAATTCAAAGCATTATCCACAACCGATCATGAGTCGGTTTTTTTATTGGCATTTTAATGCTATACTACGTCTCTATGATCAAACTGCACGGAGTTTCCAAATTTTATTCTACCAATTCAGTCGGCCTACGCGATATTAATCTTCATATCAAAGCCGGAGAATTTGTCTCGATTGTGGGGCAAAGCGGAGTAGGCAAGACCACTCTTATCAAATTACTGATTGCCGAAGAGCGACCGACCAAAGGCACCATTGAAATCGGCGGCTGGAATATCAGTAAAATTAACCGGGATACGATTCCATATTTGCGCCGCCAAATCGGCGTTATTTTTCAAGATTTCAAATTATTGCCCAAAAAAACCGTCTTCGAGAATGTTGCCTTTGCCCTAGAAGTGGCTGGTACACCATCGTCGCGGATTCGACAGGTGGTGCCGCAAGTGCTCGATATTGTTGGCCTCAGTGGCAAGCACCATCGTTTTCCTAATCAGATTTCGGGCGGAGAACAACAGCGCGTCGTTATTGCCCGCTCACTGGTGCATACACCCAAAATTATCGTCGCCGATGAACCTACCGGGAATCTGGATTCGATCAACACCCAAGAAATCATTACGATTTTGAAAAAAATTAATGAATTCGGCACGACTATCGTACTCGTTACCCATAACCGTGAAGTAGTTAATCATTTGCGCCGCCGCGTTGTCACCCTGCACGACGGCCAAATTATTAACGACAGCCTGGAAGGGAAATACATCTTATAATCTATGCTTTCTTTTGTCCGCATTATCAAGTTCGCACTCCAGGATATTATTCGCAATTTTGGCTTGTCGGTAATGACCGTTTTCATCCTGGTACTCATGTTAATTTCGGTCAACCTACTCTGGTCCGTAAAAATTCTGACTACGGCCGGGGTTAAGATGGTAAAAGACCAGGTCAACGTGAGCCTGTATCTGAGCGGCGCGGTAACAGAAAAAGAAACCGCCACTCTATCTGACTATATTAAATCCTTTCCAGAGGTAGTTTCGTTAAAAGTGCTATCACGCACCGATGTGCTTGAATCGTTTCGGACTCGTCATCAAGTTCGCCAAGAAGTGCTGCAAGCGCTCGAAGAACTAGGTGGCAACCCGTTTGGCCCGACTCTCGTTATTACTGCCCGCGAACCAGAGGATTATAAAAAAATTATCGAAGCCATCAATGTACCAGAATACGAACGCATCATCGAAGCCAAAAGTTTTGACGGACACGAAACAGCCATCGACCGCATCCAGAATATTACCAATCATGTCGAACAAATCGGCCTGGGGCTAGCCTTAATTTTTGGTCTAATTTCCTTTTTGATCATCTTTAATACTATTCGAGTGTCTATTCACTCACAGAGGGTGGAAATAAGCATTAAACGCCTGGTAGGAGCCAATAATTGGTTTATTCGAGGCCCTTATTTGGTTGAGGCAGCTATCTTTAGCCTTTTAAGCCTCGTTATTACCGGTTTTCTGCTCTATCAGGGCTTTTTGCGGCTAGATCCGTATCTATCTGTCGTCTTTCCTCAGTCTTTCTCCTTGACAAGTTACTACCAGTCGCATATCTTGTACCTGTGTTTGATTCAAGGAGGGGCGGTTTTGTTCCTAACGGTATTTTCGAGCAGCCTCGCCATGAGTAAAAATCTGAAAGTGTAGCGGGTAAAAATACAACCGCATACGCCTGGACTGGTTATTTTTAAGTTAAAAAAGTAAATAATTCGGGGATCGTCTAAAGGTAGGACAGCAGCCTTTGAAGCTGTTTATCTTGGTTCGATTCCAAGTCCCCGAGCAATAGTTTAAAAGAAGTACCCTTAATGGGTACTTTTGTATATCTTCTAACTTTTCATTAACCCGCTAACCTAGCGGGTTTTTTGTTTAAAGGTCGAAAAAAATATATGCCAAAAGTTCCACACTTAACTAACACTATCGAGGAGATGAACTCTCAATGGCCGTGGAACGCCTTGGCGGAGTATTCATCTCTTCAATAGTGTTTTTTGTTATGTCTTACCCAATCGAGAAACTAATAGATTTATGCGCCGCCTGCAATGCAGACGCGAACACTTGGTCGCCAGAAGTTCGTAAAATCCGTCGTCATATGACGATTGAAGAAGCTCAAGCCATTAGTCAAATATAGCTAGTATGTCCAATTATCCACCAAATATCGACTATTTAGACACCGGCATTGATGACCGTGACGAGGAAGAGGAGGAAGAAACAGAAGAAAATTAAAAAATCCGCCAGCGTTACAGCGCGAAGCGGATTTACTACCAAAAATATGACTAACGCACTTACTATATCAGAATTAAAAAAAGAGATCAATACACAGATACAAGATCAAGAAACGCTCAAAACCTTACTTGTTACCACCTTCAAAGGCTTAGAGGCTGAAACAGCCAAACGAGCCATGCTCGAGGGAATGATGAGAGGCTTTTCCTTCACGGATTTTCTTCAAAAAAATGTTTATGCCATTCCTTTTGGAAAGGAATACAGCTTGGTCACTTCGATCGATTGCGCTCGTAAAATTGGAATGAAAAGTGGCATTGTCGGAAAATCTGCCCCGACATTTGAAGAAAAAGACGGCAAGATTATCTCATGTACCGTTACGGTCAAAAAGAAAGTAGGGGATTATATCGGCGAGTTCACCGCCACGGTGTACTTCAATGAGTACAACACCGGACGCAACCAATGGCACAGCAAGCCGCGTACCATGATTGCTAAGGTGGCCGAAATGCACGCGCTCCGTATGGCTTGCCCAGAAGAAGCGGCCAAAATGTACCTCGAAGAAGAATACGACAAGGAACATATCATCGAGGCCGAAGTGGTCAATATCGAAGAACACAAAGCCAAACTGGAAAACTGCAAAAACATGGACGAACTCAAAACAGTGTGGGCTTCACTTCCGGCACAAGCCAAAAAAGAACTTGAAACTATTAAGCAAAATTTAAAAACAAAATATGAAAACCCTAAAATTTGATAATCAAGAAGCGTGGCTTGAAGCCAGAAAATGCAAAATTACTGGCTCACGACTGAAAGACATTATTACCTTGCGAGGAACTGGCAAAAAGATTGGCTACTACGAACTTATCGCTGAACGCCTAGCCCTGCCGCCTAATGGTGACAATCCAATAGATCGAGGCCACGAACTTGAAGCTGAAGCCATAGAACGATTTAAAAAAGAAACTAACAAAAACGTTGATACCTCGCTGGTTATTTGGACACGCGAAGAAGATGAAAACATTGCTATCTCACCGGACGGATTTATTGGTGAAACAGAAGCGGTAGAGGTCAAATGCCTATCTTCGGCTAAACACATTGAAGCCCTGCTAACCCAAGAAATACCGAGCGAATACGAGTTCCAAAAGCTCCAGTACTTCATTGTTAACGACAAACTCCAAACGCTCTATTTCTGTTTTTATGATCCTAGATTATCGGTTAAAGATTTTTTCTTTATCACGATTAGTCGAAAAGACGTTTTATCAGATATAGAAAAATATCTCATTTACCAGAGGGGTGTACTTGAAGAGGTAAATGAAATTGTAAACTCATTAACTTTTTAATATGGATTTAAACATTGAAAAATTTGATCCCACAACTGCCGAGCTACAAAAAATGGCTAATGAGTGTAAGCAAATTACCATAACAGATTTTGAAGACAAAAAACAGCTCGAGATAGTGCACGAAAAACGAATGCTCCTCAAAAACACTAGAGTCAGAATTGAGAAAAAAGGGAAAGAGTTGCGTGATGATGCCGTTAAATTTTCTAAAGCTGTGATTGCCAAAGAAAAAGAGTTGATCGGGATTATCGAACCAGACGAGGAACGCTTTGAGAAGCTCGAAGAAGAAGCTAAACAGTACGCCATAAAAAAAGAGAGACTGCGAAAATTACCAGAACGCCGGGCGCGGCTTGAACAGGAAAAAGTTGGCGAGCAGTTGAGCGATGAGCAGATCAATGAGCTGGATGATGTGAGTTTTGAATCCCTTATCACATTGCTCATAAATGCCCGGATAATAAGTGAAAACCTTAAAAAAGAAGCAGAGCTCAAAGCCAAACAAGCAGAGATCGAAGCTAAAGAGAAAGAATTAAAAGAAAAAGAATTGGCAATGCAGCGAGAAAAGGAAAGGCTAGATGCCATTGAGCAAGCCAGACTAGACGGTGAGCGACGCGCGAAAGAAGCACAGGTACAAAAAGAAGCCGAAGAAAAAGCTAGAAAAGAGCGCGATGAGGAAGAGGCGCGCAAGGCGGCCGCCAAGCTCGAAAAAAGCAAAAAATTTAAAACCTTTCTCGAATCACATGGATGCACCGACGCTACCCGCGGAGACTTCAAGATTATTGAATCAGAAACCGGCTACGTTCTTTTTAAGAAAATTGCCGAATTTAGCAAATAAAATATGACAAAAATCCTCATTAAAAACATTCAGTACACCCAAAGAACCGGAAAAAACTCCGGCAAGCCTTACACCTCCTGCGTCATAACTACATACAGCACCCAAGAACACAAAGATGTGAAAATATCCGGCTTCGGAGATGAGATCACCAAAACATGGAACCCCGGCGATACCGTAGACATTACGGTCAATCAAAACGATAGGGGATATTACAACTTCGAGCAGAACGAGAACACGAAGGCATCGCCGAATCCTGTTGTAGCACTCCTCGAAAAAATTTTGGCCGAGCTGCAAAAAATGAATTTTAAACACATTCAAAGTCTCGCCAATGAATTCAACGGTACGATAGTCGTCGAGGATAGTAAGCCAAAAGAAAAAGCAGAGGAGGAAATCTCGGTCGATCAAATTCCATTCTAAAAAATAAACATATGTCACAACGCCGAATGTTCAGCCCCGAAATAGTAGAAAGCGACGAATTTCTGACCATGCCCATATCCTCCCAAGCGCTGTATTTCCACCTTGGAATGAACGCGGATGACGACGGATTCATTCAGCCGAGAATTTTAATGAGAGCGTGCGGTTTTGCGGAGGATGATCTGAAAATTTTGCTAGCAAAGCGATTCTTACTGGCTTTTGATACTGGTGTCGTCGTTATTAAGCACTGGCTCATTCACAACATGATCAGAAATGACCGCTACAAACCTACCCGGTTTGTAGAAGAAAAAAACAGCTTAATTTTAAAAGAAAACAAGTCATATACCGAGATAAAAAACGTTGGTTGTCAATTTGGCAACCAACCGGCACCACAGGTTAGGTTAGGTAAGGTTAGGTTAGTTACTACTCAAAAGACAAAGATTGAAAATCAACTGCCAATACAAAACAATCCTGCGGCTAAAGCCGCGTATATCAAGATTAACGACGATATTATGAGCCTAGAAGAAATTACCTACGTACCCGATGACGGAAGAAAATCAAAAAGTAAATACGGCAGTAAAACGATGATGGTTTTTGCCCGCGCTTATCTCGTAGCCGCCAAAATAGAACTAGAGCCAAACGAGCAATACGATGCAAACAAGATCAGCAAGGGGCTATCCGCACTGTATCGGCAGCTAAAAGACCCGGACAAAGTTATCGAAGCGCTAGAGATTGCCGGCAGGTACTATGCGGCTAAGGGCCTCGACTGGACGCCGATTACAGCCTGGAAGAATTACGAAAAAATCAGGCAGTGGCACAAAGGCGGCGAACCGCAAGAAAACGCGCCGAGAGAAAAGGAAGTGGCAGAAAGGAGGACGTTATGAACGACATCAATTATCCATACGATGAACGGATGGAAAAAGCAGTACTCGGGGCGCTACTCATAGATCACGAAGCGATATTCAAAATTTCAGACACGATCGAGCCGCCCGACTTCTACTTTGAAAAGCACAAGCTCATTTACAACGCAATCATGGAAATGTTCAAGGCCGGGCGCGATATCGAACTTTTAACAGTTGGCCAGGAACTCGACACGCAAAAAACAACGGAAAAAATTGGCGGCTATGCTTATCTCGCCGATCTCATCAACCACGTTGTCAGTTCTTCTAACGTTCAGCGCTACGCCGAAATTGTCAAAGGTCACTCGATCAGGCGGCAACTCATAACAGCGCAATATCAAAACTTCTCGATCATCGCCGACGAGGAAAAAGACATCTCAGCGGTTTTGGCAGAAACGCAGAGCAACCTCATCAAGATCAACGCCATTACCCAGACTAATGATTCAATCAAAGCGATAATTTCCGAGTTGGACGAAGTGCAGGACGAATACTCAATAAAATACCAAAACGGGCAAAAGTATATCGGCTACCAGTCCGGCATCGAAAAAATAGACCAGCACATTGACGGCATCCGTCCCGGGCATATCTGGGTAGTTGGTGGCTGGACCTCAACCGGCAAGACTCAGTTTGCTCTTAACATCGTTCATAGCCTACTGCAGCAAAACGTACCCACCGCGATTGTGAGCCTTGAAATGAGCCGGGTAGATACCCTGGCACGCCTCATCGGTATCAGAACGAATATCAGCTCTATGGCGGTGATTAAAGGCAAAAACGATCTTCAAACCGCGCACCGAATCGAGGAGGCAAAAGACTTTTTTAGCCGGGCCCCGCTCTACGTCCACACTACTTTCTTTGACATCGAAAAAATAAAAATGCTGATCAGAAAAGACGTGTATACGCTCGGAGTAAAGTTCGTAGTTGTTGACTACGTTCAGAATATTATCAGTGAGTCAAAGGCAATGCGCGAATACGATATTTTGACTCAATCCGCAGTATCACTCCAGGCCATAGCCCGCGAGCTCGGAATAACCATCTATATCGTTTCGCAGATCAGCAATGAGAGCGAAAAGGGGAACGGAGCGGGCGCCGGATTTAAGGGAACGGGTGCGCTCGAGGCAGTGGCCGACCTGGCAATTAGACTGGAACGTGACCGAAAAAAAGAGGGGGCCGATGATGAGTTCGTCCCGGTGAAAATAACGATCTTTAAAAACCGCCACGGATTCACTGGCAAGATAGAAGACTATTGCATGTGGCTCAAGAGCGGTAAGTACGAGGCAGGGCTGCCGTATATACCCGTAGAAGCCCGCGGAGGCAAATATGTCATGTAAGGTTTTCAGGATGTGGATGTGCCGTAATTGCCAAGGCAAATATCTCAATAATGTAACGGTTTTGTATGACCCAGCCAATCAATTCGAGCCAATCAAGTATACCGATTATGACTGCCCCTGTGGCTACTCGTACCACTACAAGCCCAGAGCATATTCAGGAAATTATTCCGCGTACGAAACTCGGCAAATCAATCGTCGGGAAAACTATCAAATGTCGTTTTTGCAGCAACCAGGCGCTAATAGTGCTTGACGAAAAAAGATACATGGTCCGGTGCGGCTGGTGCGGGGATTGTACCCATCTTAAAACCTATAACTTATGAGCGAAACAACACAAAAAGAAAGCATGATGCAACAACGCTGGCGGGCGCTTATGGATGCAAAACTCGCTAATATCAAAACATTAAAACAGCTCATGGCCGAAGATCAGAATGTAGACGAAATAGTCCAGACGTTGCGTGAATTATACCGCCACAAAATTGATACCGTCCCGTTGCCTATTCTCAGTACACTAGGGGCCAAGATCATTGGAAACAAACTGAGCGTTGCGACAACAACATCAATCAAACGAGCAGAGCGGGACGCCTCGGAACAATCCTACGAGGAATTACTCTCAAGCGTGACACTCATGAATAAGACCGATTCAGTGGGAGTGACCGAAGCCAGAGCAATAGCCAAAGAACAGCTGGGAGAATTTGCAACAGAAATCTTGTGGCGCGAACAGCACAAAAATTCCTATGAGGCTGTAGTCAATAGCGCCGATACAACAGTCTCATTCATTCAAAGCATTATTAAGATTCGTTTGAGTGAGCGCACCGGCACGAGACTCATGGAGGAAGGGGCTTAATACGAAGAAAAAAGTATGACAAAACTATTTTGTGACAACTGTAAAAGAGAATTTGAAGGCGATGAGGAACTAATGAACGCCCCTATAGCCTGGTGTCCTGATTGTGAAAAAGATTTAAACGTACCGTTTATATGGTAAACATTTTACTTTATGCACTCAAAACTTGGTGGGAATCTAAAAAGAAAGCTTGGCAAGACTCCCTCATTCAGTAAATTAAAAAAAGAGCTTGATCGTGTTTTCAGCCTATACATACGCCGACGAGCAGCAGATTTTAAAGGGTACATTAGTTGCGTGTGTTGTGGTAAGAGGATGCCGTGGCAGGAAGCCCAAAATATGCACTATAACAGCCGTAGCAAGCTCAATACTAGGTGGGACGTTAGGAATTGCCACCCTGGCGGGTATGAGTGCAATGTAGCCAGAAACGGCAATTATCCATCCTATACCAAGTATCTTCTCAACAATTATGGTCATGAATGGTTGAAAAAACTAATAGATGACGGCGAAAAATTAAAAAAATTTACCCCACATGAATTACAAGAATTGATTAAAAAATACAATGAACTTTTAAAGACATTTTTATGACGATCAACCAATACAAATGTCAAGACTGCTCGGCTGTGTTCACTAGCGAAAAGAAAAAAATAGATGCCGTTTGTAGCTCATGCAAAAGTATCCATGTTTCACTAATAAAACAAGAAGAAAAAACGGTCAGCGCAGAGGTTATGGCACCAGCTCATTCAGGATATTACAAAGCCTTAGTTGCCAAAAAAGTTGAAGAAAATTCAGGGCTAAAAGAGCAGCGCGGTTGGTTGCTAGAACAGGTTTA
>CAZPCV010000008.1:0-37402 GCA_964585245.1 uncultured Gammaproteobacteria bacterium | reverse complement strand
ATCGTATTCACCTGCATTATCCTTTTTATGGCGGCGCCGAATGGGTAGCGCTCGCGGCGCGCGTGTGGCACAAGCCGCTGGTCGTGACTATGCATATGGAAGCGGCTCCGGCTGGTGTTTTTAAAAAAATTGTACAGACGCTGTATGACTTGGTGTGGACCCGGTTTATTCTGGGGGGTGCTACGGCCGTAATTGCGGTGAATTCTGAGCATTTTAAATTTACTAAAGCCCACTCAATAGTCAATCCGGAAAAAGTCCGCGTCATAGAGAGCGGGGTAAATGATACAGTGTTTTATCCAGCTCCGGTAGATTGGCAAGCGTCTCGCTTTTCGGGATTAAAAGACAAAAAAAATATTTTATTTGTTGGTAATTTGCTGGCCTGCAAACGGTTGGATCTGCTCATTAGGGCTTTTGCCAGTCTGTCGGTCCGTTTTCCGGATGCGCAATTAGTCGTCGTGGGTGGGGGATATGAGGAATCAGAATATCGCAAGCTGGCTATAGACATGCATATAGAAAATAAAGTTGTTTTTGTTGGACCTTGTAATGACGAGCAAATTTTAAATCGCTATTATAATGCAGCTACCTGTGTAGTAGTACCGAGTGATAAAACTGAATCATTTTCTTTGGTCCTCAGCGAAGCGTTGTGTGCGGGTTGCCCGGTAATAGCGAGCGATACCCCGGCTTTAAAAAGCCGCGTGGCACCGGGGATTGATGGTTGGCTTTTTAAAGCGGGAGATCAAGACGATTTACAGGCAAAATTAACCGAAGCGTTAACATGTTCCTCGGCCGATCGACTTAAATTAGGTGAAGCGGGCAGAAAAAAAATGCAGGCGAATTTTTCGTGGGACAAACATATCGCAGCGCTACAAAAAGTATATCAGTAAAATAATTTTTAACGATTTGATTGCATGCCATTTGATTACAACAAGTCACTATGGGGTAGCGGCACGGCTACGTTACGCCTAACTTCGCCTACTAGTTTTCGTTTGTATCAGGCTCTGCAGGCTGTAGCTAGCCTGACAGCGGGTGCCCGCGTACTCGAGATTGGTTGTGGCGCCGGGCAATTTATCCGTGCCCTTAAGCAGATGCGTCCGGAATTGGATTGTCACGGTGTAGATATTAGTAGCGAGGCCATCACCTTCGCAAAAACAGCTCAGGATGGGGTTAATTACGAAGTTAGTACAGAGAAACAACTGCCCTATGCAGCCCAACACTTCGATGCTGTGCTTATTTTTGATGTCTTAGAGCATGTTCAAGACCCTCTCTTTTTATTGACTGAAGCGGCGCGAGTCTTAAAAAATCACGGAGTGTTATATGCCTTTGTTCCGTGCGAAGGTGACTGGTTGTCGTGGTGGCACTGGCTCGACAAAATCGGATTAAAGAATAGTTTGACCGAGAAATTTGCCGGACATATCCAATATTTTTCGCGCCGTAAGTTACTTTCTATAGTGGAGGCGGCTGGCTTAAATCTTACTAGGAAACGTTACAGCGAACATGTCTTAGGACAATTATTGGGGATAGTAAGTTTTAATCTGATGAATCAGGCCGCAAAAAAACATGGTCTTTCCCAATTAAATAATGAACATTACTTTGCCGATTTACAACGCCGTGCAGGCAGTCCAGTCTTTAGATTGATAAAAAATACTGTAAACTGTCTCATAAATATTGAGTCTTATATATTAGCGCGAGTACCGTCGCCCAACCTTCATTTTACAGCTGTTAAAAAATGAAAATTGCCCTTGACGCGCTTCCTTCTGGCGCTTACAATAGAAGTTGTGATGAAAATATCGATTTAAATAATAAAGTAGTTTTATATGGGAAGATTTAATCGCGGTTTAGTGGTAGGAGGTTTACTGGGTGCGGCATTAGTATGGTTGAATGTGACACCTAAAGGCAAAGAACTGCGATCAAAAATAGCCCTTCATCTCGATCCGCTATATAGCGAGTTAAAAGACAGTATTAGTCAGCTCGAAGGGCCGACTCGTGAAATGTACGATGCTCTAGTCGAGCGTGCTGTAGAAGAGTATGCCGCAAAAAAAGAACTGGCTGAAGACGTCAAAAATGTCTTAGTCAGGGAACTTCGTAAACGTTGGAATGCGGTAGAAAAAGATTTGAAAAAGCGCTTGCGTTAGCTGAGGAAAAGGTGTCAGTGTTGCCAAGTGATCTCTAGGAAACCCGTTTGACATATACTCAAAAATATGTTATTTTTGTATGTCAATTTAATTTTTTAATTAGTGCTTATATGGCAATATTTAGTAAAAACAAATTCTGGATGACTGCGCTGTTCGTGGTGTTAGGCGGCTTAATAATCGGTGCCGCCCCAAGTAAAGCGGCTACTTCTACTTCGGTAACGGTAACTGCCCGTTATTACGCTGAAGTTAACGATGATTTTGAAGTAGGGGATATAAGCTTGACGTATAGTACGACGGGTAATAATACCACTGCTGGTTACGACTTCGTTAACGGACGTAATACCACTGTAGCAGCCGGAGCCGCCTACATTGCCCTAGATAGCAGCGGTAAAGCCTTATGGTACGCCAATAATACGGGCCAGGGGGGAGTAGTGCGTTTAGCCAAGCTCCAGAGCATTATTCCGGCCTATTCGTCGGCTACGTATAATCGATTGGGGGTAGCGATCGTGAAAGACGGTGTGTATGCTATTTATGACGATACGAATGATGTCTATATAAAAGTTCGCGTACTCAATGTTGCCATTACCACTGATTCCACAAGCAACACCAGCCTCAGTACGCCCTCTCTGATTTATCCCAGCAATTATCAAACGTTTACCAACTACCCCCGTATCTTAAATGTACAGTGGAATGCCGTAGAAAATACTCATCATTACGAAGTCAGAATTGAGTGCAATCTGTGTCAGGGTACCGATGCCTGGAAGCAAGTAGGATACTATACCAGTTCTCAAACTACTTTTTCTCCACTGGCTTTACCGTTTGATACCGATTATCGCTGGCAGGTTCGCGCGATTGATGCGTCTGGCCGCGGCGGCAGCTGGAGTGGTTTTGGCTATTTTAGCTCGCATACTATTTATCCGGCTTTATCCGCTCCAATACTTTCAAGCCCTACTAATGGGGGAGTCTACACAAACTCTTCACGCATTGTTACGGCGCAGTGGAATGCTGTTAATAATGCCCGGTCTTATATCTTGCAAGTTGAGTGTAGTACGTGCGGAGCAGGAAATTGGTCGGTAGTAAATTATTATTTTCCGACCGAGGGCTCAACTAGCTACCCCCTGGCTGTAACGGGGGATGGCAACCAGCGGGTACGTATTCAAAGTATTGACCAGTATGGCAATCATAGCCCATGGTCTGAATTTATCTATTTTCGGAACAGTACGACAATAATTGATCCTGCGCCGGGTTTAATTAGTGGTTCGGCAATTATTACCGTTCCTAGCAACTACGCCACCGTCCCAAGCAGTGAAACGAGCTTGAATCTGAATTGGACTGGTGTGCCAAATGCCCGCAATTATCGTATCGATGTTAGTTGTGACACTTGTTCTGGTTCAAACACCTGGTGGCATCTGTATGACACCGTTGATGGCGTAAAGAATTTTGCTTTGCCTCTGTCGGATATGCCGTATGGCAATCAACGGTACCGTGTAGTTGTACGAGGCATAAACCTCCCGAATGTGGGACCGTATTCTTCGCCAGTTTATTTTTATTACAATCGTCTTAATTCTAACGGAACTGGCACAAGTTTGACGCAAGTTACTAATTTGACTTACTCGTTGGACTATCCAGGGCGTGCGGCTGATGTTTCCTGGAATGCCGTACCGGGCGCCACTAATTATTTGGTAGAAGTACTATGCAATTCCTGCGGAGCAAAGTATGGTTGGAATTCGTATTTGAGTAGTTATAGTGATAATGGCGCCACCAGCATGCGTTTCCGTATTCCTGAAAACAAACAATACCAAGTACGCGTACGAGCAGGCAACAGTTCTCAGGTGGGAGCCTGGTCTCAATATGTAACCTTCTACGCGAACGCGCCGACCGGCTCCATTGCCGCCCCGACAATTTCCAGCGCGTCATTAAGTAGTAGTGGGGTGTTGAGCGCAAATTGGACCAGTATTTCGGGTGCCTCTCAATACTATGTCGTAGTTAATTGCATCGAGAATGGATGTGCGCAATTAGAGCGTGGAGTATTTACGGGTTATACCTATCTATCCGATACTCAAATTACGGGCCTATCTACTAGCTATTCTTATCAAGTGCGCGTATACGCTATGGATGGCAATAGCAATTACAGCCAGTCTTCCGGCAGTTATACGGTGCGGTATCAATCCACTTCTACGTTAGCGACTCCTACTATTACCAGTCCGTCTGTTAATCAAATTTTTACTAATGCCCCTCGTAGTGTTAATTTTGGTTGGAACCAGGTGAGTAGTGCTACTGAGTATCAATTGTTAATTCATTGTTATGGGTGTGGCGGGTCGGCTGGTTGGGACACAGTCCTTAGTCAAACTATAGCTAACAATTATTTCACCTATATATTGAACGAAAATAAATCATACAATATTCAAGTTCGGGCGTACGACCGCTCTAGAAATACATATAGCGCTTGGAGTGACGCGGTAGCGTTTCAAGTACAATCGTCTATCACTCCTCCGACCACCAATATTCCACGCTTGATTACGCCTTTTAGCCAACAAGTATTGACCAACTTTCCGCGCACTATTTCTCCTCGCTGGGAAAAAATTGATTCTGCCAGCCGCTATATTGTAGAAATAGATTGTGATTACTGCAGCTCTTACACCAAATGGTCGGGCAAGCCGTATCGTTATGTCAGCGCTGAATATGCTACCAGCCTGAACGCCATTACTCTTCCGGGTGATAATGAATACCGAATCAGAATCAAAGCTGTCGATCAAAACGGTCTCGAAGGCCCTTGGTCAGAAAATGTATATTTCAGTTTTAGAACCTAAACCTAAAAACCACCGGCTCACCCCGGTGGTTTTTAATTTCCAGAAGCAATTAATGTTTAAGCTGGCTATAAATGTGTCCGCCCAATTTCGTAACCACCATAGCGCACAGCGCAATCAAGAGCCAAATATCCAAAGGCTGATGTCTAAGCGCTTGCTGTAATATTCCAATTAGCAGGGTCGCAGTACCGGCCAAAAAAGCCAATCTCCCCGCGACAAAGCTGTGCATCGCTTCACGTTCATCCTGTGCCTGTTCGTGCCAGATAAAACTTGAAAGTATGATAAAGATAATAATGCTAATGAGGGCGATTGGCATTACGGCCATGGGAGGCATATAGCCAAACGGTTCGATAAATAAACCTAGTAATCCCAGTAATGCAATGGACGCGATGATTTCTTTGGTGAAGGAATTATTTTTCATAGGTAAGTATAAAAATATCTTCGACCTTCTTTTTAAAAATTTGGCTGATTTTTATAGCCAAACTTACGGAAGGCGTATAGTTTCCTTTTTCAATCGCGATAATGGTTTGTCGGGTTACCCCGACAGCCTGGCCTAATTCTTCCTGAGTCAGGTCTGTCTTGATCCGCAATTCATTAACAATGTTTTTGAGATTTTCTTTCATAAGATGGCCTGAATATAGCAAGCGGATATCACAAAGTCAAGAAAAAGGCATGTTTAGTAACGTTTCCCAGTATAGAGAGACGGTTAAAATATTGACAGAAAGATGAATGCGTGCTAAACTAAGCTGTTTTAATCTTTTGCCGCTTGTAACAAGCGACAAGACTCGAACTTCTTTATCTAGTGTCAAATAGTGACCAGTGAAGTGATCGGGTCACTATTTTATCTATGACACCAGAAAAAACCACCCCCCCAAACACCTTTGCGGAGCTTGGTATAGCGCCAAAATTATTGTCAGTTTTAAATTCAGCAGGCTATGTTACGCCTACTCCCATCCAGCACCAAGCCATTCCCGTGGCCATTACAGGCGCGGATGTTGTTGGCATTGCCCAAACCGGTACCGGGAAAACGTTGGCGTTTGGCTTGCCGATGATCCAGCGTTTGGCCAGTGTGAAAGGCCAAGGGCTTATTCTGTTGCCAACTCGTGAGTTAGCCCTGCAGGTTGACGAAACACTGCAAAAAGTGGGCCGTCAGATTGGCTTGCGCACCGCTGTATTGATTGGCGGCGCCTCGCCCCATCAGCAAACTCAGGCCTTGCGCCAGGGGGCGCATGTAATTATCGCTACACCCGGCCGACTTGCAGACTTTTTAGAACAAAAAAAGGTTCGTTTGGATGCCGTTACCATTGTGGTGTTGGATGAAGCGGATCGTATGTTCGATATCGGTTTTGCTCCGCAGATTAAACGCATCTTAAAACTGATTCGCACCGATCGTCAGACCATGCTGTTTTCGGCGACTATGCCGCCGGCCATCGCCGCTATGGCCAATGAGTTTATGAAAGCGCCCCTACGGATAGAAGTTGCTCCGGCCGGGACTTCTTCTACTCAGGTTGAGCAAGAAATCTTTCTTATCGCCAAAGAATTGAAATTGCAACTGCTCGATAAAATTCTAGTTGAGTACCCGGGCAGTATTCTCATATTTTCTCGTACGAAATTTGCTGCCAAACGTATTGCTGCCGCTGTGCGCCATTTTGGCCATGCGGCGAGCGAAATCCATTCAAATCGATCGCTCGCCCAGCGCAAAGAAGCCTTGACTGGTTTCAAAACCGGGAAATACCGCGTGTTAGTAGCTACCGATATTGCAGCCCGCGGCATTGATGTTACGGGAATTACCCTTGTTATTAACTACGATTTACCTGATAACTCCGAGGATTATGTCCATCGTATCGGTCGTACCGGCCGGGCCGGACGAACAGGCAAAGCTATTTCTTTCGCAACTCCTGACCAGCGCCAGGATATCAAAGCTATCGAGCGTTTGATTCGTAAAACAATTCCAGTTGGAGTTCTCCCCACTTTGCCGGCCGCTCGCAAACTCCCACCACCTCCGCCTCGCTCGCCCAACCAGTTTGGTTTCAATCGCCAACGTAATAGCGGCGGATTTTCTCATTCGGGCCATTCCGGCGGCTCGCGCCAGGCGCGGGGTCGTCGACAGCGGTTCTAAAATTCCATAATTTTTGCTATCATAGGCTCGTAATTACGAGCCTATTTTTATGTTTTCAATCGCTGATCCTATCGTCCAGAGCTACCTGGTACTATCAACGTTCGTGTTAGCATGCGTTTTAAGTCTGCGGACAAAAAAAGGCAAGGATATGTTCCCTGTGGCTACTACCACCGAGCTAAAAGGCCTGGCTATAGTACTGGTAGTGTTTTCCCACATTGGTTATTTTTTGGTACAGGATCATATTTTTTTAGCTCCCGTATCAAATTATGCCGGTGTCGGGGTCGATTTATTTTTAATTTTGTCGGGTTATGGCGTAATGACCTCTGCATTGCAGAAACCATTGTCTATTACCGACTTTTATAAAAAAAGATTGGGAAAAATTTATCTCCCAGTAGTAATTACAGTTTTAATTTTTCTGTGTCTAGATGCAGCAGTGTTACATACCTTCTATTCCGGCACCCTGACTATAAAAAATATCTTAGGGTTTTTCCCTAGTGCCGACCTGTATCGGGATATTAATTCGCCTTTATGGTTTATCACTCCGCTGTTGGCTCAATATCTCTTTTTTCCTTTGGTATTTCGGAAGAAATACCCTTGGGCCGCCCCCGTAGGAATTCTCGTTTTTAATTCGTTTCTTTTATCTCTAAATCTAACTAGTTTTTTTGGCATAACCCCTGGAGTATTTAATTTGTATTACCTACATTTTTTAGGATTTCCACTTGGGTTATTCTTGGCCGCGTATAGTACCCATATAGCCAAATTCAGCACATCCACTATGGAGCTTTTAACAGCTCATGTTGATAAAAAGTTCCAACGTCCATTTTTTTTGTTCCTAAGTACTGTGGTACTTTGGGTAACACTCCGTTATAGTGCCGTGGGGCACGGTTGGATAAAGGAAGAGGTAATTAGCCTATTCAGTGCTCTTTTGCTTATACTAGTCTTCGTAGTTAAAAAAACCGAGTCTAGATTTCTCTTGTTACTCGGTCAATTCTCGTTTGAAATATACTTGGTGCATTGGCCGCTGTTATACCGGTATCAATTTTTGTATCCTTATTTGCCGGCCAGTGTCGCGACGGTGCTGTATATGGGAATTTTCCTTTTGATAGGGTATATCTATCAGGCAGTTCCTAAATTGAAATTTGTCAGAAAGGTTTCTTAAATTCCTGGAAGTCTATTTTTTCTATATTCTTGCCACAAGTGCACCGCAGGCGGGGCTACCGACATAAATACGATACCAAGAATGATATACGATAAATAATGTTGCAGATTGGGAATTATACTACCTAAAAAATAAGCTGCTAAAGGCAAACACACCCCCCAGACAGCCGCCCCGATAATATTGTATGCAAAAAATTGCCGATAATTCATATGCCCTACCCCGGCCAAGACGGGAGCAAAGGTGCGCACGATTGGCATAAAGCGCGCCAGAATAAGAGTTTTTCCCCCATACTTTTCATAAAACAGCCGGGTTTTCTCTACATGGCTTTGGTTGAATAGCAGGGAGTTAGGGCGAGAAAAAATTTTGGGGCCGAGTTTTCTGCCGATCCAATAACCGGTACTGTCGCCCGTAACAGCTGCTAAAAAAGTAATAAGACACAGCCAGTGAATAGCCAGATACTGTTGCGAAGCCAAAAAACCCGCAGTAAACAAGAGGCTGTCACCGGGTAAGATCGCCCCAATTAATAAACCTGATTCGGCAAATACGATGGCAAAAATTCCAATATAACTGGCTGATTTGATAAACGTGATCAGGTCGATATTAAAAAAATATTCCAACATAGAAAAGGTAAATACCTGCAAATTTTACTATATAAAGCTTGATCTGGCAATTGAAGCAGACGCGCTTGCTCCAGAAGCTAAAAATACGTATCATACGTGCCTATGCAAGTACCCCATCGAAAGCCCGGGCAATTTACTCATCTAAAGCCCGATCCGCTCCTGACCGAAGCCAAATATAACGAGCTGAAAAATAAATTGGAGTATCTGAAAAACAAGGCTCGCCCCGAAGCTGCTGCTGAGGTGCGTCGTTTGGCTGAATTGGGAGATTTTTCGGAAAACGTGGAATATCAGCTAGCCAAGGGGCGGTTACGCGGTATTAATAACAGAATAACCACAATCGAAAGTCATTTAAACACAGCCGAAATTATTCCGGTAAATACTGCTACGGACAAGGTTCAAATTGGGCATACCGTTACCGTTGAGAATGAAAAAACCGTTCAAACCTATCAAATTTTAGGCTCCAGCCAGACTAATCCGCGTCAGCGAATTATTTCTCATCAGTCGCCGCTCGGAGCGGCGTTACTTGGTCATAAAGTGGGGGATACGGTAGAGATGCGATCCCCAGGGGGGATTAAAAAATATCGTATTTCAAAAATTGAATAATGTGTCCGTGCCGAATAACTTTGATCGTGTTAGCGCCCTAATTTAACTGTAGCTCTGGTTATGTAGAAAGACAGTTATCACACTTAGTTTCGTTCTCTCTCACTTACTGCTTCCAAAAAGCTGTTAATATTTTTTAAAAGGGCTGGATCTTGGACTGTTTCTAAAAACTTTTTGGCCTGATCTCGTAATGATTTAACAAGTTTGGCAAAAATTTGATTCTCTGTCGCAGAAGGCAGACTCTTGATATCCGCCTGCTGAGAATTAACTAAAGCTACCAAATCATCTTTAGGAATTCCGGCAATAAAAATTGGAATATTTTCTACTGGTCCGATTTTTATGTTGGTCTTGTTTTGGCCTCGTACGATATCAAACCCGTATTTTAAGCGCGACCCTCCCCGAGCCATTATTTGTTTTTGTCTTGCGGTCTTACTTACATTTCTGTCATCGTCTTTCTTGTTACCTCCGACTCCACGAGTCGCCTCATCATGCAGGGTAAGTTCGTCTATAGAGCAGATTTTGGCTCCGGTATGAGTATCAACAATAAAACCATCTACTCCGTTAGTTAAATCATCGTAGGTTGAAGAACGCACAACTATATAGCGTGCTCCTAGTTTGCGATGGAGTAAGACGGTTATGGCCATTTCACAGGTGTTGCTTAAACTTTCATCCTCCTGTTTAACACAAAAATCATATAATTCAGCCTCATTTTTTGGCTTTCTTTTGTATTTTTTTTCAAAATCTACATTGTGGTCAGCGCGCAGATCTAGAAAGTTATTCTGAATATCCGGCGCTAATCCTAAGTAACTTTTTTTTATCTGTTTTGCTAGAGCCTGATCATTTGATACCGGTAAGCCTTGGACTTGAAAAGGCTGCATATCGAGTCGGCCGTCATCTTGGACCAAAGGCGGAGCGTTCAGTGCTTGCAGGCGTTTATTAATTTCAACTGCCACGCCTTTCATATTTTGCCTTAAACGTTCTTTGCCTTCTCTGCTTATTTCATATTGTTGTCTTTTTTCACGTCCAGACAAATCAACCAATCGACCAGTAAACCCAATTCCTGATCGGGATGCTTCGGAAGTCAATCGTCTAGGGGGCGTATTCATATGTATTACAATTTCTAAATTATTGATAGATAGTCGGATCTTTGACTTTACTTTCCTCAAAGCCTTTTTTTCTGAGTAGACACGAATCACATCCGCCACAAGCAGCTCCGTTTGAGTCTGGATCATAACAGCTTAGTGTGATCGAGTAGTCTATCCCCAGCCCTATTCCCTTAGCTATAATTTGGGCTTTATTAAGGTTTATTAATGGAGTATGAATCCGAATGGGTTCCGTACCTTCTACGCCCAGCTTAATGGCTAAATTAGCCATTTTTTCGTATGCTGCAATATAGTCCGGTCGGCAGTCTGGGTAACCGCTGTAATCAAGCGCATTTACCCCGATAAAAATATCTGTGCTTTTTAAAACTTCAGCGTAGGCGAGCGCAAATGATAAGAAAATAGTATTTCGGGCCGGGACATAGGTAACCGGTATTTCTGTAGGGATATCGGCTAGAGAACGATTTTTTGGTACCGGAATAGCGCTCGTCAGGGCGGATCCCCCAAAGATTCGTAAGTCAATTCTTGCTATGGTATGCCCGCTCAATTTAAGCGCTTTGGCCGCTCGCGTGGCTGCCTTTAATTCTATGTGGTGGCGTTGTCCATAATCAAAGCTAAGGCCGCAGACACTAAATCCTTCAGTTTGAGCTATAGCCGCGGTGGTGGTTGAATCCAGTCCGCCGCTTAAAAGCACTACCGCATTCTTCATATCTAGGCTGCCGTCAATTTTTGATAGACCGGGCGCTCGCTAATATGTTTCATCCAAGCAACGATATGCGGATAACTTGAAATATCATAGCCAACGAACGCTGCATTTTTCAGTACAGACATAACCGTAATATCAGCCAGGCTAAACGTGTCTAATGCCACATACTTTCTGCCATTTAGCTGGGCGTCTAGCACTTTGAGGTAGCGTGGTAATAATTCGCTCGTCGCTGCTTTGGTCGCATCAGAATCCGGAGTGTTACGGAATTTTTGCATGACTAACGGGTGGAATGCTTCGTACAGATGAATCAATGACCAAAAATTCCATTGGTTTACCTGGGCATGTTCCTCGGCGGTTTTTCCTACTAGCCACACTCCGTTATATTTTTCCATTAAGTAATAATTGATTGCCAATGATTCCCAGAGTACAAATTCACCATCTACCATGGTGGGAATTTTGCCGTTAGGATTCAAAGCCAAATATTCGGGCGATTTATTTTCACCCTTTTGAAAATCCAGGGTCTTGATGGTATAAGGCACGTTTAATTCTTCCAGTACCCAAATACAACGAAAAGCGCTAGAATTTTTTGATCCGTAAATAGTAATCATAACAGTAGTCTAGTAAATGAGTAAAAAATTAATCTATTTCGTAACGTAATGTTACCTGTACCGATACGTCCGTAGAGCCTGCTTCGATAGTTGGGGCGGGTGCTGCTTCTGCCACCTTGTTGGCTGATTGCATGTCGAGCTCGCGGTATACCATTGGTAAAGGCTGGTACCCTTCGTCAATCGACAGTAACTTGCCTACACTAAATCCACCGGCTTTGGCGATTGCCTCGGCTTTGTTTTTGGCGTCTTCGATAGCTTGGGCACGCGCATCATTTTGGAGTTTTTTAGGATCGTCAATCGTAAAGGTGAGATTGGAGACGGAATTCACACCAAGCTGCGCCACTCCCGACATGATATCGCCGATTTTATCAAACTGGCGGATTTTTACGCTTACTGTTTGGCTAATCGTGTACCCGGCAATTTTTGGAGGAGGGCAGACACTGTTGTTTTGACAGTTTGCATACTCCATTCGTGGTTGTAGTGAATACTGTTCGGTCTTGATATCCTTCTGGTCTACGCCTTTATTTTTTAGTAGGGCAATAGAGGCGTTCATTTTTTCGGTATTATTTTTTTGTAGCTCTGCAATATTAGTTCCGCCCTCGGAAATCACGCCAAAACTAAATTGTGCCACATCCGGTACGGCTACAATTTTACCTTCGCCGCTTGCGGTAAAACTGCGGAATGATGACGGTTGGATAGACGCTCCGTAGGCGTTTACATATTTATTTAATATCACGATACCAAATAGCATGGCGACGATTCCAGCCGCAGCTAGGGCGTTTTTAAGGGTAGTATTCATACGCTAATGTTAATAATTAATAGTTTTAAATAGGGACAAAGATCCCGTTAATCTATTGTACGCTAAACTCTAGTTTTGGCAACAGTCAAAGCAGAAACAAAATTTTTAGTTAGCAGATAAATACCAAATTTAGAGAATTTATATTGTCAAAAGCAAATCTATTATGTTAAGGTGAAATTAGGTTTGTTAATTTACTTCAGTTTTATGAGTGCCACTATTTTTGTTAAAAAAGAGTATGAAGAAAAAAACGATCAGCTAGAATTTTTCTTGGCTATTTTTTATGTCAGTGTTCTTGGGATTGTAGCCTATTTCCTAAAGGTAGACTACCGACGGCTTTTATCTGAACTAAGCGCATTCGATTTTTGTATTCTGGTGTTGGCGGTGTTCCGCCTCACTCGCTTGTTCGTGTACGACGGAATAATGAGCTATCTACGCGACAGCTGCTTGATTCAAGAAGAAGTGACCGATCCGGATTCGGGCGCAAAAAAAATAATATACATTCAACCACGGCGCGGCTGGCGCAAGGTGGTTGCCAATCTACTGGCCTGCCCCTGGTGTGTAGGAGTATGGATGTCAGCCTTAGTAGTCATATTTTACTATAGTGTGCCGGTTGCCACTTTTTTCATACTTATTTTAGCGATTGCCGGGCTGTCTACCTTTGTGCAATTATTGGCTAATGCCATCGGCTGGCAGGCTGAACAAAAAAAATTAACCGTCGAAGCACAGAAAAAAACAGCTTAAATTTTTACTCTTCTAATTTCTTCATTAATTCACCCTGAACATGGAGACGATTAAGATCGTCAAAACCGCCGATGAATTCTCCGCCGATCATAATCATAGGCACGGTATGCCAATTATATTGAGCCGTTAATTCGTCTCGAAGTGCCGGATCGTCTTCCAGATTGATTTCTTCATACGGCACATTCAATTGATTTAATAGTGCTTTTGCTCGTTTGCAGTAGGGGCAATAGGTGGTAGAGTAAATAGTAACTGGTTGCATAGGAAAAAGTTTAACCCTCTTAACAAGAGAGTTATAGGTAGGGTGCCTTGATTTTTAATTTCCTGTCAAGTCATTTGCTTTCTGCTGCAGCTTTTAAGGCCGCTACATCAAATTTTTTCATTTTAAGAAAAGTGTTAGTTACGCGTTTGGTTTTTTCTTGATCGCCGCTACCTAGTAACTCTCCCATAACGGATGGAACAATTTGCCACGAAAAACCGAATTTATCCTTCAGCCAACCGCATCGCTCTGCTTCGGGCACCTCTGAAAGTTTGGCCCAATAATGGTCAATTTCTTCTTGAGTATCGCAGTGCACCACCAGGGAGATAGCCTCATTAAATGAGAAGTAATTGAAGGCATATATAAATAGTCGAAAACAAATAAACCATCGCTTAATTTTCGGTAACAATATTTTGTGAGTTGCCACTCACAAACTCCTTGATATTGTCCGTGGTCACATCAATAATTCGTTGCAACGCTTCGATGCTATTAAAAGCGTTGTGTGGAGTGACGGTGGCATTAGGATGGTCAATAATTTTTTTATTTATTTGCAAAATTCTTAATGTATCTTTTTGATCGGTAGAGGTCGGGCTATTTTTTGACTGTAGAAGCATCTGCTCATCCACGAGAACGTCGAGACCCGCCCCGGAAAGTAGACCGAAATTGAGAGCTTCGAGCAACGCTTCGGGATCAACCAAAGCACCCCGGGCCGCATTAATAAGTATGCTGCCCGGCTTCATTAGCGAAATATTTTCTTTATTAATCAAATGATAAGTACTCTTAAGAAGCGGAGCGTGTAAGGTGACAATGTCTGAATTCTTTAAAAGAGCCTCTAGCGGGACATACGAGAAGCCTAGAGTGTCTGACAATTTTTGATTAGGAAAAGCATCGTAAGCCACTACCCGCATGTCAAATCCTTTTGCTATACGGATGACATGTGCTCCGATTCGACCGGTGCCAATCACTCCCAAAGTTTTTTCTTTCAGATCGATTCCACTTAATCCGTGGCAATCGTACGAACCTTCTTTAACTCGCTTCACCGAGGCAAAAAGTTTACGTGTCACGCCTAAAATCAACGCGAAAGTATGTTCGGCCACCGTATGTTCACCATAGGCGGGTACATTCGAGACAGCAACGCCCCGTTCTTTGGCTGCGGCGAGATCTATATGATCATAGCCCGTGCTCATGGTGGTAATGTAGCTAAGTTTAGGCAAAGCTGCGATGGTGGCTTGAGTAACCGGAGATTCGATAAACACGGCGACGATTGTTGTTGCCGGATCTACATTCTGTAGAGTAAGTGATTCACTATGCAGGACAACAGACAAGGCGGGTAATTTACTACGAACATAGTCGTGAAGTTCTGGCCACAGGCCATAGAATACTATTTTGTTTTTGGGGTGCATATACAATTATTAAGCTAGTAAGTGCGACAGTAAAACTTTCACTCCGATTAGAATAAGAATTAGGCCGCCGGCAATTTCAGATTTTACCCCCCAACGTTCGCCAAATTTTTTACCCAGAAATAATGATAGTAGTGTCAGAAAAAAAGTTGTTACGCCAATAACAGAAACCGCCAGGCCGATATTTATTTGCAAAAATCCAAATGACATACCCACGATCAAGGCATCGATACTGGTAGCGACAGAAAGCAAAACAAGAATCTTCCAACTATTAATATCTGTCTTTTTTTCGCCCACACCCTTAAAGGATTCTGCCAGCATTTTTGCCCCCAACGCAGTCAAAAGTATAAACGCTGCCCAGTGACCATAGGTAGAAAGATAGTGCTCAAATTTAGAGCCGATCAACCAGCCCGCCAGAGGCATGGCAAATTGAAATAACGCGAAAAAAAATGAAATTTTGAGGGATTCTAACCATCGTAGCTGCGGACGGCTCGCTCCGTGGGCCGCACCTACTGCCATAGTGTCAAAAGAAAGAGCGAGCGCAATAAAAAGTATGTTGATTAGATGCATACCCAATTCTTTTTGTACCTGTTTAGACGGCTCTATAAAACCCCATCGCATCTTTGGCGGTGCCGTCGAAGCCGATATACGGATTCAGTTTACTATTCATATTTTTTTGCATCAAAATTTACGATCCATTCAATTCCGTATTTGTCTCTAAAGCAGCCAAAATATGAGCCCGTAAAAGAAGCATAGCCCATAGGCCCCTCTACTTGCCCGCCTGCAGAAAGTGCATTAAATAATCTGTCTGCTTCTTCTTGGCTATCCGCGCTGATTGAGATTTTACTTCTGTTCTCGTTTTCGTTCGTTTTTCCCAAAATTGCCGGAACATCATTACCAATCAGCATATTACTTTTGCCAATAGGCAAAGCAATGTGCATGATTTTATTCTCTTCTTCTTTCGATACCGGAAATTCAGGGCCAGCAAGGTCTTTGAATCGAATAATCTTGGCAAACTCCCCGCCAAATACTGACCGATAAAATTTGAACGCTTCTTCTGCATTTCCGTTGAAATTAATATGAGGATTGATAGTTGGCATACTTTTAATGTGGAATTAATAACGTAGACTGTAACATACCGTGAAAATTTCGGCTAATCGTGGGGAGCGTTCGAAATAGGATAGCAGGTTCGTGTTAGATTTATTATTTTCGTAATGTCGCAATTAAGACGTTCTTATCTAATAATAGATTGAAAGCATCTCGCAGAGACGGCACAATCACATCTGCCTCTAATAGTGTTTTTACATGCACGCCTTCGGCTTGAAGCACGACAATGCCTAAGCGTGCTTTTTTTATTAGCTCTTTATCAATCAGGCCATTACCAATTGCGACACAGGTGGCTGGGTCAAGTTTTTTAAGCTCTTTGAGTTTTTCTTGGGCGGTCCCAGCTTTAGTAAACTGTACGCCAAGCTGCCGCGCTAATTTTTGGGCGTTACCGCGGGTGTCACCAGAAAAAAGAATCAAATTAAAACCAGCCGTGCGCAATTTTTTCAATCCTGTTTTTACACCCGGAACTAATTTTCCATATTGAGTTAGGCTTCCGTTAAGATCAAGGATGAGTGTCTTTAAGTCAAGCTCTCCACTGCCTGGGATTTCTAGTTTCATACTTTTAATATGGTGGTGTAAAATAATATCTCAGTATTAACTCTTCTGAGAATTTAAAATTAAGACTTTCAAAGCTTACTCTATAGTTCTACCACATCCACTGGTAGACGTGACTAGAAACTTTTGTCCAATCGCTCGGACAAAAAAATTAAGTAAGCAGGGTGACGATAGATAAGACTGAACCTGCCCCTAGTAAACACCCGGCCATTTTGCCGACCGCCGATTTGAGCATGGTCCTTTCTTCAGCAATTGCTTGATTGCGCATTTTTTGCGCATAGTACCCTTCAAAAATTCCTGCAATACCATCTGTTACTGCATTGCCGACAACTCCGCCTAAGATGGCGCCGACAACACCTGCAAAACGTCCGCCAAAGACAGCCATTATAGCAAGTATGCCGTTATCAATGAGGCCAAAAATTAGATCCGGAATTACTGTCGCAAGTCGTATTTTGAAAATAGTTAGACTCAATAAGCACAGTAAGGCGAGCACAATAAGCAGCGGTCCAATCCATGTGGTCGACTGTATAAAAAACAAGCTAGCAGCTGAAATTATAATACACAGGGTTAAGATGTTAATCATTTCTAAAAGAAATTTTTTGCTCATAGAACACGGTAGTTTGTGGCAAATAGTGATACGAAAGGGTGGTTCATTTTAATATATCAGATCCGGATAAAGTTGTCTTGCTAGAATGTAAAAGCACCTCTCTCAATTAGCCCAACCCTGTTCACCATGATTGCAGGGTATTACGGGTTTTATTATAAAAACTCGTTGACTCTCATGGCAAAAATATGTACACTTTAGCTGTTTTAGTCACATTTAACACGATCCTATGAGGCAAGTATTGTTGCGTCTATTAGGGGTAGCTTGTGCATTAGCCGGAACGGCAGGATTAAGCAAGTTTGCGCCCCATGCATTTAACTTCTTTGAACATAGCCACGAGCATGAACTGCTATTTATATTTTTTCAAGTGGCAGTTTTATTTGTTTTAAGCTTTATTGTTTTTTATATTTCGACCGTTACCAAGCTGCCATCATTCGTGGTAGCAATTTTTTTTGGTATTGCCGGGCACGGTATTTTGAAGCCAGTTATTGAAAATGAAGCGATTCTCAATTCGCTGGTTGGTTTTGGTGCAACACTTATTTTATTTGGAGGTGGACTTGAGACACCATTTACGAATTTCAAAAAATTAATTGGTAAAATTTTGGCGCTATCTTTTGTTGGTCTTCTATTTACGGCTATAACGTTTTCGGGAACAGTGATTGGGCTTAGCAAACTTTCTGACTCAGCGGTGCCGGTTATGGTCGCGGTGCTCCTGGGTGCGGTTTTGGCTTCGACTGATCCGGCGGCGATTATTCCGGTTTTGAAGCGACTTCGTTTTTTTAACCGTTCTACCAAAGATATTGTAGTGTCTGAAAGTGCTGTCACCGATGTTACGGGCACGCTTCTCACTGTTGCGTTTCTAGGGGTGGCGACTGCCGGAAAGAATTTTGATTCTTTGCGTGGTTGGTATGCCAGTATTCTGACGCCAGAAAGCGGTCTTATTTTGCTGAAACAAGTTGTTTTTGGGATTATTTTTGGCGCAATCGGCTACGTCTTTTTGGAAATTTTGCAGCGTTTCAAAAAAACACATACGCGTGAATTCGAAGCGGATTCAGCTTTTTTCTTGTTCATTCCGGTGGTTATTTTTACGATCGCATTGGCGTTTGGTGGCAGCGGATACCTCGCAGCGTTTATTGCGGGTCTACTGTTTAACTTGACCGAGCATCTGCACGAGACAGAGCGATTTTTTAATCATATTATCGACGGCTTCTTTAAGCCGACGATTTTTATCCTCCTCGGTGCGCTTGTTGATCCTCGTCAACTTATTGAGTTTGCAGGTATGGGTATTGTGGCAGCGATCATCTTCATGGTGGTTATCCGTCCAGCGGCAGTATTTTTGTCCCTTTTCCCTTCGCTCGTATTCGGCAAAGAACGTCTGACAGTACGGGATGTTCTGTTCATTTCTTGCGTACGCGAAACCGGAGCGATTCCGGCTGTGCTCATGATTACGATTGCGAGTGCGGGTATTGGCGATATCCGTGGACTTGCCCCAATCGGCATGTGGGTAATTCTTTTAACCCTCATCATTGAACCGATTCTAACTCCGCTCATTGCCAAAAAATTGAAAGTTGCCGAAGAAATAGCGGATGTCCAGAAAACCGATATCGGCCCAAGCCCAATTGTGGTCCTGGGTACTCGCGGCCGATCGTTCATTGGACGTCTTCCTTTGGTGGCCGAATGGTCGAAACGCCACGGCATTGAACGCTTGATGGTGATGCTCTGTCTTGAAGATAATTATAGCTTAGAACTAGCTGAAACTATTAGCAAAGAAGCAGCTGCAGAGTTTGCTAAAATTAACCGTGATTTAAAAGATAGGGGAGAGGGCGAAATAGATTTTGTTTTTGCGGCTCGAACTGGTTTTTTGCAGGAAAATATTCATGAGCTTGCGACAACTGATACCAACGTCACGGCAATTTTTGTAGGGCGCAAGATGCTTGATTTCCGTCTGAATGAAATTAAGAATTTGCATGTCCCGCTGTACTTCATGGAATAAAGTATTTTGAATAAACAAAAACCCTCTGCAGTGTCTGCAGAGGGTTTTTAGTTCACCCAAGGCCTGCCTTTGTGCCGAAGCGAGTTCGGCGTAAAGGCAGGCGACCTTGGGGAGAGAGATTGAGAAGGCCGCTGGTAGTGGTTTAGCGGTTGGACAATAGGAGGACCATGATGGACGCGGCGTACCCGGCAAGGATCGGAAGCGTGAAGCGCTTCAGGTACCACCCGAAGGTGATCTTCGCCTTGTCCATGAGAACGACACCTGCAGCCGAACCGATGATGAGCAGGCTCCCGCCGGTGCCGACGCACAGTGCCAACATGTGCCAGAACAGGCTGTCGCTCGCGATCTCACGGTACATCTTGATCGCCGCGGCGGTGAGTGGCACGTTGTCGAGCAGCGCCGAGATGACGCCGAGGATCTTGACGACCGTGTTCGCCTCACAGAGGCGATTGAGAAGTTCAGCGCCCTGTGTCAGCAGGTGTTCGCTCTCGAGGGCGTTCACCGCGAGCAGGATCCCGATGAAGAATAGAAGGCTCGGGATCTCGACGCTCTCGAGGGCCTTTGCCAGCGTCTTCTTGCGGCGGGTGTGGCCGCTCTCGTCCTCGGTGGCGTCGGCCTGTGACACGTTGATCCAGGCTTTGCCTTTATAGAGGATCTCTTCCGCGACCCAGAGTACGCCGAGCGCCCCAAGCATGCACAAATATGGCGGAAGATGGAGCGTGGCCTTGACGAGGGGAACGCTGATGATGCCGAGGAAGCCGACTGCGAGGATTATCTTCGCGCCGTTTCGCTCATCGGACTCATCCTCGATTCTGGCCGCGATGGTGCCGTTCACATGCTTCATGATGAGGAGGAGTGGGACTGTGAGACTGATGAGGCTTGGCAAGAAAAGGCTCGTGACGAGCTTGAGGGCGCTGACCTTGCCGGCGATCCAGAGCATGGTCGTGGTCACGTCGCCGACTGGCGACCAAGCGCCGCCGCTGTTGGCGGCGATGATGATGATGCCGGCGAAGATCATGCGATCCTCTTTGTCCTCGACCAGCTTGGTGACTATCGTGTACATCACGATTGCCGTGGTGAGGTTGTCCAGCACCGCGGACATGAAGAATGCGATCGCGCTGACAATAAGGAGGAGTTTCCGCTTGCTCCGCGAAGCGATCTTCCGGGCGATCAGGTCGAAGCCCCCGCACAGCGAGACCATCTCGACGATGGTCATGGCGCCGAGCAGGAAAAGAATGATCTCAGCGATCTCGCGCGTGGTGTGCGCGAGATGCTCTTCGAGGCCGGGGTGGTGCCCGCCAAGGGAGATCGCTGCGAACAGTGCAAAGCCGGTGAGAAGGGCGGTGGCACCCTTGTCGAGGCCGGTTAGGCTCTCGATTGCGATGAGGGCGTAGCCGACGAGAAAGAGCGTGATTAGAGTGATTGCAAGCATCTGTTCTCCTTCTTGCATGTAGAAGTTTTGCCTTCTTAAATTGTAAAGTGCTTAGCCTGATTTCATTTCGAAAATAAAATCAGCCTAGAATATCATATTTTTATAAAAAGTCAAGTCATCGTATCTAGTTTGCGCTCGGTATTTTTAGTAAATTAAAAATGGTTTTATACTCCCGGTTTGATTATATTTTTTTAAATATAATAATCAGACTGACGGGGATCGGTCGGATTCACGGAAAAAATGACTCGACTGTTAAATGATGTTTGAATTTTTCTATGCAAAAAGGATAGAAAATTTTATCATGCTTCCTTCAAAGATGCCTTCTTTTTTCCGTATAATAGCTTTTAAAGGCAGTAAATAGCAGCCTAATTTTTTGTCAGGAAAAATTGATGTCTTCCAAGTCGTCTTGCCAACAGTTACAGTTACGGGGAGCGAACCCCACCCTTTCGAAGTTGATCCAAAGTTTTTCTTTATTTCTTCCGATTGTTCTTTAGGAATACTTATAAAATGCCACCCGGCCTGACCCTGCCACTTGAAGACGGTGGAGGATATTGTATAGCTTTTTTTATTTGCGCTCATTGAAAAATACTATATAAATGAAAATACCAAAGTAACCAGCGTTGCCTGGATTATAGCGAAGGCAGTCTGAATAAGCACAAAACCTGATAAGGAAGTAGTTTTCTGCTTCCCAGCTTCGGCAAATACCATAAAACTAACCAAAAGCAAAAAGACTCCTAATCCGAACAAAAGCGGGTTTTGAATTAAGGAATAGACATAGGCAAAGACCATGCCTTGAAGGAGCATCGCCGAAAGCCCAAACGCAAATAGTGGTTTTTCAATATTGGAATATATCGCAAGTTTCTTATAGTAGTCTTTGAACAGAGCTACATGCCAAATTACCCCAAGCACAAACGATATGGCTAGGTATTCAAAGAGGTGTAGATAGAAAGTGGTCATAGACCGTTTAGATTTTAGGCTTGTTCAAAACGTGCTTTGTTTTCGGCCATCCATTTCATCTGCTCTTCTTTTCCATGCTTAGGATCATTCATTACATCGGCGTGGGCTTGCATATAGTGAGGCATAAGCGCCTTCATCCAATCTTCAAACGTTTCACCTTGAGCTGTAACGTCGCATAAATCGCACGCGAGTGTTTTCATAGATATATTTTAAGTATGAAAAAATAATAAGCTAAATATACCATATGTCAAAAAACGTGCCCATCTATTTTTTGCACAGGTTCGAAGGTCCCATGCCCGGTAAAAATAAAAATGGCTTATGTAAGCCATTTTTATGCTAGCTCCGGGGGTGGGATTCGAACCCACGACCAATTGGTTAACAGCCAACTGCGCTACCGCTGCGCTACCCCGGAATTTGATTAAATTATAAGTGGTAACATTATAATTATTCTACTATAATATGTCAATAAACAACCCACACCTATGACTAAACAACATTTTCAAATAGGAAACATAGGAATGTTGGCCGAATTCGAGTTTCATTTACTCATGGTTTCGCTTTATAATTAGGACAAAAAATGATAGTATGCCAGCTTACAGTCGGCCCTAAACAGACAATGTTATGTCAATAGAGCATCAATTTATAGGAAAGCGGCTGGAAACAATACCGCTAGAACGTATAGAGCGCGCACGTTTTTTAAGAAAAAATTGGGATGTCTATGGAATCTTGGATAGCATGGATGCGAACAAAAATAAAGTGTTAAGAGTCGCCAGAGAGGCCTTTGAAAGCGGCGTAAAGGTTCTCCAGTTGCGTGATAAAAAGGCAGAAGAAGAAGATTTAATATCAATCGGCGCGGCGCTCATGGATTTGGCTAAAGAATACGGAGCCGCTTTGATTGTAAACGATTCAATCGAAATAGCGAAACATATAAATGCTCACGGGGTGCATCTAGGGCAAGCAGATGTACCTATACAAAAAGCACGTGAGTTGTTGGGATCAGAAAAATTAGTCGGCATATCAGTTCATTCGGTGGAAGAGGCAATAAGAGCGGTTACAGCCGGTGCAGATTATTTAGGAATAAATGGAGTTTTTCCGTCTCGGACCAAACCAGAATTGACTCCTTTGGGCCTACAGATGATTACAAATATTCGTATCACTTTGCCAGATGTGCCGCTCATAGGCATCGGCGGCATAAGGACTGACAACGCAAGCACGGTGGTCGCCGCTGGGGCTGATGGGGTAGCGGTTATATCTGCTCTATTTGGGACAGATAGTATTTCACAAGCCTGTCATGAATTACAGCAGGCGGTAGCCACAGGCAAAAATTCTTCATTCTAAAATATACCGTATGAAACAAGCACTAAGTTTTTTATCTTCTTTCAAATTAATTTTATTTACCGTTTTTGTTGATGTTTTGGGTTTAGGCATTCTGATCCCGGTCATACCCATTTTACTGGCGGACCCTGACTCGCCGCATTTCCTACTGCCGGTCGGCTGGACGTTGCGCCAAGGATATATCGCTCTTGGATTTTTATTGGCAGTGTTTCCGTTCATGCAATTTTTAGCAGCCCCCATCCTCGGACAATTATCCGACAAGTATGGTCGTAAAAAATTACTGGCCTGGTGTTTGGCTGGCACCTGCGGCGGGTACGCACTGTTTGCGCTTGGCATTATTGTCAAAAGTATTCCTTTATTATTTGTCGCCCGCGCCATTGACGGGTTGACTGGAGGCAATATCGCGATTGCCCAAGCGGCGATTGCCGATGTTAGCGCTCCCACCGATCGTGTAAAAAATTTCGGCCTGATGGGGGCAACTTTTGGTGTTGGCTTTATTGTGGGGCCGTTTTTAGGTGGGATATTATCTGACAATACCTTGGTGTCGTGGTTTGGTGCGGCCACACCTTTTTGGTTTGCCACCGCGTTGTGTTTCTTAAACACTTTGTTTGTCTTCCGTTTTTTTCCAGAAACCAACCAAGCGATCAAACGCCACCTCACAATTAACTGGCAGCAATCATTCCAGCATATCGTGGCGGCCGCGACACATGTGCGGTTGCGTATATTATTTTTGGCCAACTTCTTTTTCCAAGGCGGATTCACTTTTTACACTACCTTTTTCAGTGTTTTCATGATCAGCCGTTTCGGCGTGTCTCAAAGTCAGATTGGTAGCTATTTTGCAGCAATCGGAATTTGTATTGCTCTTGCTCAAATGCTCATCGTGCGCCGTTTGTCGGGCAAATTTTCTCCAGCCAAAATTTTGCGTTTTACGTTTATCGCTACGGCTCTCTTACTGCCGCTTCATTTTATTCCAACAGCCTGGTGGCAAATGTACCTGATCGTACCGTTCCTCGCTACTTTTATCAGCTTGTCACAAAGCAATATTACCGGGCAGGTCAGCCTAAGTGCCGGCCATGATGTACAGGGTGAGGTACTGGGTATTAATGCCAGTGTCCAGGCTCTGGCGCAATCCATTCCGCCGATTTTATCTGGTTTTATTGCCGCTTCGCTCACCCCGGGGGCCCCGATCATTGTAGCTTCGTTTACCATTCTTTTATCTGGGTTGATTTTTATTGTCGGGTTCCAACAAATTGCTGTCAAAAAAATATAAAAGTATTTCGTAATAAAAAACTATCCCGTTTTAATCGGGATAGTTTTAATTTAGGAGATTAATTGTAAGTACGGCTGTACGTGTAAGTCTTTTCTCTTTGATACCCATAACCACCGGTATCTATCGTGCGGACATAGGTAGTATTGTTTGGAGCATAGCTACCAGACGCTTGAGGCACGAGAGTGCGGGTATATTCGGTCGGTTTGGCGGCCGTTTTTACTATCGCTTGTGGCTCAAGGGTGCGGGTATAGGTTGCCCCTTTTGCTGCCTCATAGTTAATAGTACGAACATACGTACGAGAATATTCGTTAGCATTATCATAATAGTAATGGTAATTCGTCGTACCATCTACCGTAGAGAGTATGTTACAATCAGTGCCAGGTTCGGTGCCGAGTCTTTTTTCAAAAGTATAATTATCGCGCATATCACTTTGATAGTAGACGCGATCCTGGTTAAAGACGGTGCCGCTATAATAGTCATAGCGACAACTAGCCTCTGCCCCGGTAAGAAGGGCTCCGCTTATAAAAAGGCTAACTAAGGGGATAATATAGTAACGCATAAATGGCTTAGATATCAATTAAACAGCTTAGTATAGCACAAAAATTGACTCTTGTCAATGCTCGCAAATTCATATACACTTCCGGCTTCTAACTACGAATATGATACAAAAAACGGCTTCCGCCCTCTTGCCAACCCGCTATGGCACATTTCGTATAGCAATCTATCGCTCTACTGCCGATACGCTAGAGCATGTCGCCCTTATTAAGGGTGATCTATCGGCTCAACCGCTACTGGTGCGCGTCCATTCCGAGTGTTTAACTGGCGATGTGTTCGGCTCACTAAAATGCGATTGTGGGCCACAGCTTGAAGCTAGCTTACAAAAAATTGGCGATAGCCCCAGCGGACTTATACTCTATCTGAATCAAGAAGGGCGGAATATTGGTTTAACTAATAAAATCAAAGCGTACGCTTTGCAAGAACAAGGATTAGATACGGTGGAAGCAAATACAGCCCTGGGTTTTGCTCCGGATCTGCGCCGCTATGATGTCGCCGCTGCCATTCTGGCCGATTTAGGCGTAACTAAAATAGCACTTCTTACTAACAATCCGGACAAAATCGAACAACTCCAGTCATACGGGATCAACATCGTCGAACAGGTGCCGCTCGAAATTCCGGCTCATGATACCAACCGCGACTATTTGAAAGTTAAAAAACAAAAAATGCGACACCTATTTAAGGATGTTTAATATGGTAACATCGGTTTCTGACACTTTTTTTCTTAAACGCGCCCTGCAACTCGCTGCACGAGGCCGGGGGTTTACTAACCCGAACCCAATGGTCGGAGCAGTGATAGTGAAAAATAATCGGATTATCGGAGAAGGATACCATCACAAAGTGGGGGCGGCTCATGCGGAGATTGAAGCACTAAATCACGCTCGACGTCTCAAAAACTCCGTCAAAGACGCAACACTCTATGTGACCCTGGAACCTTGTTCACACCAGGGAAGGCAGCCGCCCTGCGCGCCCAGCGTTATAACTGCCGGAATCAAAAGAGTAGTAATATGCACGAGCGATCCAAATCCTAAAGTAGCCGGACGGGGGATAGATTTGCTTAAAAAACAAGGAATTAAAGTTGAAGTCGGGCTGCTTGCTGCAGAAGCCAAGCGTTTAAACGAAGCATTCTTTTCGTACCATGAAAAAAAACGTCCTTTCGTCGCTATTAAATTCGCCAGCAGCTTAGACGGCAAAATTGCTACTCGCACGCATGATTCCAAATGGATCACGAACGAAGCCGCACGCTTTGCGGCGCATGCGTTACGGGCCACGTATCAGGGTATAGTCGTCGGCATTGAAACAGTGGTACGGGATAATCCGCATCTCGGAGTACGCAACCGTAAAGGACGCGATCCATTGCGAATAATTCTCGATAGTACTCTTAGACTCCCGTTGAACAGCCAGGTATTACGGAACACAAATGTTATCGTGGCTACGACCACATCAGCCCCGAGCACGAAGCTAAAAAAATTAAAACAACAGGGCATTACCGTACTGCAATTTCCGGGTCGACAGGTTCCACTCCAAAATTTATTAAAAAAATTATATACGCTTGAAATACTCAGTGTGCTGGTCGAAGGGGGCGGCACCATTCTTGGGAGTTTTTGCGATGAACAGCTGGTAGATAAAGCATATATTTTTCACGCCCCCGTTCTTATCGGTGGATCAAGCGCCATCAGTGCGTTGGCAGGCGAGGGTGTAAAATCTGTCTCCAAAGCCCTCCGATTGAAAAATATTATTCATAAAAATTACGGCGATAACCTGCTTACTATTGGAGATGTCGGCTAGTAGACAAATCAATACCCCCTTGTTACTCTAACAACAGTTATTCATCTAAAAAATGCATATGTCTTCAGTTGAAGCTAAGTCGGCACGTACGGCCACCTACCCCATTAACGACCTGTTCCTAAATCGTTGGTCTCCACGCGCTTTATCTGGCGAAGCGCTGGTCGATGAAGAATTACTCCCGTTATTCGAAGCTGCCCGCTGGGCGCCATCGGCGTATAACAGCCAGCCCTGGCGCTTTGTAATCGCCAAACGTGATACGCCGGAATGGAAAACGTTATTTGGTTTATTAGCGGAATTTAATCAGGCCTGGTGCAAAAATGCGGCTGCGCTGGTGGTGGTGCTCTCCAGTAACAACTTTGAATATAATGGCAAACCATCTCCAACTCATTCATTCGATACTGGTTCAGCCTGGATCAGTCTCGCTCTCGAAGCCTCGAGTCGGGGATTGGTAGCGCACGGTATGAGTGGATTTGATTATGATCGCGCTCGCACCGAATTAAAAGTACCTGGCGATTATTCGGTAGAAGCCATGATAGCAATCGGTAAAAAAGGGAATGTTTCCGATTTATCAGAAGATCTGCAAAAAATGGAAGCACCTTCGGATCGTAAGCCTCTTACTGATTTATTATTTAAAGGCGGCTTCGGAGCTAAATACAATTAATTTGTAGCACATAAACCATTTTTTCTAAACAAAAAACCTCCCAAATAAGGGAGGTTTTAAATTCAAAAAGAAAGCTAGGTTCGAACGATTTTACCTTTAACAATATGTTTGGTTTTTGCTTTCAGGCGCTTACCAATTTTGGTATTCTTTTTGGCCTGGTTCATGCGAGCTTTGAGAGCGCTGTTCATACAAAATAATAATTTTAAAAAGTACTTAGAGAGTATGCCACATTTACTACTAAAAAGCAAGGGCTAACCAACTAATTCTCTAACTTTTCGGACAATAGCCGCTGCGGAAATTTCCTCGTAGTCCAATAACTCTTCTGGTTTGCCGCTTTTTGACATTTTTCTGACCGCCAACGAATGAACCGGGTGCGGGGTATCATTTAAAGCAGTCCGAACCGCTTCGCCTATACCACCTTCTGGATAATGATCTTCGACGGTTATAACATGTTTTGTTTCTGTAGTCGCTCGTTTAAGCGTGGCGGCATCAATTGGTTTAATGCTGTACAAATCAATGATACGTACTATAATACCGTCTTTTTTGAGGATCTCATACGCATTCAGTGCTTCGTGCAGCGTGATGCCGGCCGCAACAATCGTAGCTATATCTTTGTCACTTGAACGTAGAGTTTTACTGCCACCGACTGAAAATTCTTCGTTGTCTGAATACAAGATAGGGGTATCTTTACGAGTGGTGCGGATATAATATAACCCTTTTTCTTGAGCCGCTAAAGCAGTTAACTTTTCGGTAGACACTGCATCACTGGGATAAAGGACAGTACTTCCTAAAATACACCGGAACAAACTTAAATCTTCGAGCGCCATTTGTGACGAACCGTCTTCACCGATCGAAACCCCTGCATGAGAGCCGACAAACTTAACATTGCCATCAGAATATTGACTCATACGGATCTGATCAGCTGCCCGGCTAAAGAAAGCGGCAAAGGTAGAAACAAAGGGAATTTTGCCGCGACGAGACAAGCCGAGTGCGGTACTGACCATGTTTTGCTCGGCAATATACATTTCAAAAAATCTCTCAGGGGCGATTTTTTTGGCTAATTCCGCGTAGGTAGAATTGCTTGTCTCGGCATCGAGCACGACGATTTTTTCGTCTTCGGTCACGAGTTTGGCAAGCGCATTACCATAGGCCCGGCGAGTAGAAGTAGGTTTTTCATATGTAGCAGGGGCTAGGTTATAGGCCTTCGGGGTTTGAGCTGGGCTAAGAGAAATATTTTCGGGGGCGGAAACTAAGCCGCGAACAGACAGGTCAACGGCTCCTAATTCTTTTAGTGCGGCTTCACATTCTGTTTGTGACAGTGCTTTGCCATGCCAGCCGTCTTTATTTTCTAAAAAAGAAACACCCTTACCCTTGAGGGTTTTGGCAATGATCATGACTGGCTGATCAGTGGCCTGTGTTGTAAATTCGTAAGCATGTTTAATTTCTGCCAGATCATGACCGTCAATCACTATCGTTTTCCAACCAAAAGCTGCAACGCGTTTTTCATAGATTGTTGTATCGTGCCCCAACATTGTTTCGCCGCGCTGCCCTAGGCGATTCACGTCGATAATGCCGATGAGATTATTCAGTTTATAATGACTGGCCACCTCTAGCGCTTCCCAGACCGAGCCTTCGGCCATTTCACTGTCGCCTAATAATACGTAGGTTTTGTAAGGTAGTTTATCCAGCTTGGCATTGAGCGCCATCCCAAGGCCAATGGATAAGCCTTGTCCAAGCGAACCGGTAGCTGCTTCGGTGTAGGGGAAGTTAAGTGTGGGGTGCCCTTCGAGCCGACTGCCGAATTTTCGGAGCGTATTCATTTCTTCGAGCGGGATGGCACCGGCCGCAGCATAGAGTGCATAAAATAGGGGAGAGGCGTGACCTTTGCTAAAAATAAGCCGATCGTTATTAGGATGATGTGGATTAGTTAGGTCGGCTTTAAAAAAGCCGCCAAACAGTAACCCGGTCATGAGATCTGTGGCCGACAGCGAAGACGTGGCATGACCAGAGGCGGCGGTAGTGGTGGAAGTAAGGCAAAGATAACGGAGGAGGGTTGAAATTTTTTGCAGGTTTACATTTGTCATAAAATTTGTTGGTTTCTTTTTATTTTTTAATACTATGCCCACCAAACTGATTGCGCATCGTTGATAATAATTGCCCGGCGTACGTGGGCTTTTTCTTGGAACGGACGCGCACTTGGAATGATTCCTCGATTACCGGTGCAGGCACTTTTAATTTTTTAGCCGTTTTCACGGTCCATTCGCCTTCGCCGGTATAGTTGACCGATCCCGAAACAGCTTTAAGATTTTCACCATATTGTTCAAACCCGCTTTTAAGCCAACCTACCAGGCGTGATTCGATTACACTGCCGCGATTATACAGCCGAGCCACCTCTGTTAGGGGCAGGTTATAATTTGATTTTTTCATAATAGCAAAGCCTTCGGCAATTGCCTGCATCATACCGTATTCTATGCCATTATGTACCATTTTCACGAAATGTCCCGCACCAGCGCCATTAAAAATGGCATAGCCTTCGGGTATCGCCATGTCTTGCCAGAGCGGTCGTAGGCGCTCGGCGATTTTTTTATCGCCACCGATCATGAGACAGGCACCGTTTCTTGCACCAGCGGGTCCACCAGATGTGCCGACATCAATAAAATGTATACCGAATTTTTTTAATTTTTTCCCACGACGCTCTGAATCTAGATAAAAAGAATTACCACCATCGATAATAGTATCGCCTTTAGTGAGCACACTCATGAGTCCGCCTTTTCCAAAAATCGTTTCTTCTACCGCGTCTCCCGCGGGCACCATGAGCCAGATCACCCGCGGGCGGGGTAGTGAAGCCGCAAGTTCGGCAACCGTTTGAAAAGCTGGAGCGCCAATTTCTTGCTCCAGCGATCGAGCAGTTTCAAAGGTGCGATTGAATAATCGTATGTCCCATTTTTTTTCGGCCAATCGCCGGGCAACATTCGCGCCCATTTTACCAAGTCCGATAATACCCAAGGTTTTTGACAGTGTAGGGCCAACGGATTTATGCGCTATTGCTTGCATAGTAATTTCTTTAGTATCAGCCGCATAACTCAGTAGGGGCGAAACGTTATCTTGCCACCCACGCACAATCGGATCAACAAATTGCCACATGGCTTTAATTTCCCTGGTTTCGTTGAATAAGGTTTGATCACCCATGATGCAATCGAGCAGGATTTTCTTGTACTCTTCCACATACGGAATATCCGTTTTTTCTCCCCGTAATAAAAAATCAATGGTACGTTCACCGAGCTCATAATCAAATCCTGGAAGTTTCGACCAAAACTTTATACTGATACCCTCAGTCGGTTCGAGTGAAAAAATAATCTGATTGCAGCGATGCGGCTCACCAACAGGACAGAGGCACAAAGAAGTGTGTTTAAACGTAACGACAATTTCCTTTTTTCTCTCGCCCAGGCGCTTGCCACTTTCTAGTGTGATCGGCACACCCCGCCACCGTTCTGATTTCAGCTCGGTTTCTAATTTAAAATACGTTTCCACGCTAGAATTTTTGGCCACTCCAATGATCTCTTGATACCCTGCATATTGCGCCCGGATTGTTTTGGTCTTAATGTCTATTTTTGAAAAGCGCGGCAAGCTTTGCAATAATTTTAAGCGCTCTGCACGGATTGATTCGGCGCTTAGAGTAACGGGATGCTCCATAGTGATTAGGCCGAGCATTTGTAATAAATGATTTTGACCCATATCGCGCAGCGCCCCAACGGTATCATAATAATGACCGCGCTCTTCCACTCCCAGCGTTTCCCATAATTTAATCTCAATTTTTTCTATATACTCTTTATTCCAAATCGGCTCGAATAAATTATTGGCAAAACGAAAAGAAAGGATATTCTGTAACATTGTTTTGGCCAAATAATGATCGATGCGGTAAATTTGTTCTTCTTTAAATAATTTCCCCAGCAATTCATCCAGCGCTTCGGCGGTTTTGAGATCATTGCCAAATGGTTTTTCTACCAAGACTCGGCTCCACCCCTCTTCGGCCGAACACGGCTTGGTGAGCTGCGACTCCGCTAGGTTTTTAACAATCGGCTCCAAAAATTTAGGCGGTACGGCCAAATAAAATAATTTATTAGCGCACGCCTTCCATTCGCCATCAATGTGCCCCAAGCGAGTAGCGAGCGTTTGATAGGCGTCTAATTTAGCAAAATCACCCTGTTGCCATTCCAGTAATTTCAAAAAATCTTCGATTGTTTGAGGAGGAAAATTTTTGAATTCAGTGCGCTCACTAATAATGGCACGAATAGTAGAACGAAATTCTTCGGCCGTTAAATTGCGATGAGAAAATCCGATTATATGAAAGAGGGGAGGGAGTTTTTTTTCAACAAATAAATGAAACAGAGCCGGCACAATTTTTCGCCCCATTAGGTCGCCGGTCGCACCGAAAATAATTAATATCGTGGGTAAATTAGAAGCAATTTGCATACGTCCGTTAGATATATAGTCAATTTTAAATACTATATCATTGGAAACATCTCTGCACAAACCCATAAAATATTAATTTTCTCAAAAGTGGATAACTATCCTTGCTCTTTTTTTTCAATTCGCTATTATCAATCATATGCTACAATTTTCACTTGCAAAAACAATTCTAGTTTCCACCACTCTTTTTGAAGCCCTTAAAAAATAAATCCCGACTTGATCGGGATTTTTTAATTATGTATCACTTATTTCTAATTTAGACACATATGTCCAAAATCATGGCGGAGTATATTTGGCTCGATGGTGCCAAGCCCACTGCGCAATTACGCTCCAAAACAAAAGTAATAGAGGGTCATGTTTCTACACTGGCTGATATTCCGGAGTGGGGATTTGATGGCTCTAGCACGCAGCAGGCCGAAGGACATTTCAGCGACTGTTTGCTGCGGCCGGTGCACTTTGTCAAAGATCCGATTCGTGGCGAGCCTCACTTATTAGTGATGTGCGAAGTCTTTAAAGCCGATGGGTCGATTCACCCTAGCAACACACGCGCTAAATTGCGGGAATTGAACGAACGGTATGCGCACGAAGAAGCCTGGTTCGGCATCGAACAAGAATATGTGCTGATGCAAAAAGGTAAACCGGCTGGCTGGCCCCAGGACGGCTTTCCCAAACCGCAGGGTGATTTTTATTGCGGCGTAGGCCTAGAAGCTGTAAATGGACGCGACCTGGTAGAGGCACATATGCAAAGCTGCCTTGATGCCGGGCTACGACTGTGCGGAATTAATGCCGAGGTGATGCTGGGGCAATGGGAATTTCAAATTGGCCCCCTGCCGCCACTGCAACTAAGTGACGAAATGTGGATCGCTCGTTGGCTCTTGCTCCGCTTGGGCGAAGAGTATGGTTATAGTGTTTCGCTTGATCCCAAACCGATTAAAGGCGATTGGAACGGATCTGGCGGGCACACCAATTTCAGCACTGCCGCCATGCGTGCTCCGGGCGGCCTCGCAGAAATTGAAGCTGCCTGCAAAAAATTCGGCGAGCGACACGAGGCGCACATCGCAGTCTATGGGGCTCATAACGACGAACGACTTACCGGCCGACACGAAACCTGTGGTATCCATGAATTCAAATACGGCGTCAGTCATCGCGGTGCGTCGATCCGTATCCCTATGGCGAGCGCTAATAATGGCTGCGGCTATCTGGAAGATCGCCGCCCGGCAGCCAATGCCGATCCGTATCAGGTGTGCAGCGTAATTTTAGATACTGCTTGCCGAAAATAGTTTTCAATTTTTGACACACAGCCCCGCTTATAACGGGGTTGTTTTTATTCAAATTTACTGTTAGGATGATGTAAATTTATATGCATTACCAAACCTTTTCAAACCAAGAAGATTTTGTACAGGCAAGCACCTCCTACATCAAAGCCCTGTGCAACAGTGAAAAAGAAATAGTATATATTGGTTTGTCTGGCGGCAAAACCCCTTTGCCAATTTATCAAGAATTGCATTTTGAAGACATTGCCAAGACGGAATTTTTTTTGGTTGATGAGCGCTGCGTGCCGTTTGATAATCCAGATTCAAATTATCAAGTCATTCGTGACAGCTTGCCGGAAGAGGCGGTTTTACACCCAGTTGATACATTATTGCCACCACACTTGGCGGCTTCAATGTATAGTGCAGAACTAGACGTAGTGCCAAACGATTCGCTTGATTTAGTAATTTTGGGTCTCGGATCCGATGGGCATACCGCTTCGCTTTTTCCGAACGATATATATTCACTCGTTGCAAGCGAAAGGGTAATCAATAGCATCAACCCAACCGCACCTAATCCGCCAGTTCGCGAACGAGTTACAATGACCCTCGACTTTATCCTGCGTGCCAAAAAAATATTGCTACTCGTGAGCGGAATAGAGAAAGAATCGTCCATAGAGGAGCTATTACATGGATCAAAAACAATTAATGAATTTCCAGCTAAAAAATTATTAGAACATTCAGACTTGACGATTTATTTTTTTAAATAATCAGTTTGCACCAAATTTATTGGTATTGAAAGACTATTAAAGATATGGTTTCTGGCTTTTGGAAAAATTTACCTCGCCCTTTTTTCTGCCTGGCTCCCATGGCCAATGTTACCGATGCCGCTTTTCGCCGCATTATTGCCAAATACGGCAAGCCAGATGTCACCTGGACTGAATTTGTTTCGGCTACCGGATTGTGTTCTCCGGGGCGACCAGAATTATTAACTGATTTTTGGTATACCGAAGCCGAGCGTCCGATAGTCGCCCAAATTTTTGGTTCTACCCCAGAACATTTTTATGAGAGCGCCCTCCTGATTCAGGAGCTTGGTTTTGATGGTATCGATATTAACATGGGCTGCCCAGACAAGAGTGTGAGTTGTAAACAAGGTTCGGGCGCCGGTTTGATTTTGGAGCCGAAATTGGCCCAAGCGGTAATACGCGAAACCAAACGCGGGGCCGGCCCATTGCCAGTTTCTGTAAAAACTCGTTTGGGGTATAATAGCAACATTATTGATACCTGGCTCAAAACCATTCTAGAAACCGAAGTAGCCGTCATCACACTGCACGCTCGTACCAAAAAAGAAATGTCACTTGTGCCAGCCCATTGGGAAGAGGTAGCGAAAGCGGTGGCGATTCGCGATTCGGTTGACTCATCTCCCAGCAAAACGTTAATTATTGGCAATGGTGATATCAAAAATCTAACCGAAGCTACTTCTCGCGTGGCGGAAACAGGCTGTGATGGAGTGATGATCGGCCGGGGAATTTTTGGTAATCCTTGGTTGTTTAATAGAAAAAGAAACAACGAAGTCGTTAGTATGAAAGAAAAGCTAGAGGTGCTGGTAGAACACGCAACGCTTTTTGAAGAATTATTTTATGACAAAAAAGGTTTTGAGGTGATGAAAAAACATTTTAAAGCCTATGTAAACGGTTTTGATGGGGCCAAAGAATTGCGAATCGACTTGATGGAAGCAACGACTGCTGGCGAGGTAGAAGATAAAATAAAATTTTTTTTAAGTAACAAAGCAGTATGACAAGCTCTGAGCAAAGAAACAAATGACGGAATTGGAAAAATTGCTAGAAGAAACAACAGAAATTAGAGCAAGCTTAACACAAATGGCCGAACAGAGTATTACAGAAAAAAATCGTCCGGATTTTAGACTTCTAACATCAGTACTTGATGATAAAGAAGAACGGGCTAGAGAACTGACAAGAATAATTCAAAAAAACGGAGTTGAAAGCAAAACTGAAGTCCAAAAAATTTTGGCTGAGGCACATTTTGCTGGAAAAGAGATTGCTATCGACGAAACAATAAGAGAAAAAGCAGCAATGTTTAGAAATGACACACTTAATCCTCACGTCCTTGGTGGCGAAAGAGGTAAAAAAGGATTTATTATTACTTTTAAAAAATAAAGTTTTATGGTCGACATCCAAGAAATTTTTAGCCGCATTCAAGTCGGTAAGAAAAAACAAAAAGATTTAAAAACTACCTACAAAGATGCCCTCACGAGTTCGGCCGAATATACTGAAATCGTAGAAAAATTGAAAGCGTTACGAGAAAAAAAGAAACAGATTGAAACAGCAGTTAAGGCTCAATTTGCCAGTGAATTCAACCAGCTTGATGCCATTAAAACCGATCTCGAATCTGACACGATGCTTCTAAGCGACGCGGCGCTAAGTCTGCTCATGAAAGGGGATCATGTGGAGGTGCAAGACGAATACCACAATGTATACGACCCAGTATTTACCGTAAAATTTAAAAAGGGGAGTTAATCATATGCATAGCGCAGAACGATCTCTATTGTTTGACTTTGATGGAGTTGTGGTAAGCAGTTTTGACCTCTGTCTTTCTTTAAATAAAAAAATTTTTCACTCTGCCGATTTAACTCCCGAAAAATATCGACAGGAATTTGAAAAAAATATTTTTGAATCTCTTAAGGATACTGACGTCGCTACCAGCGAGCGACTGTTGGCAAGTTACATGGATGCATATACCAGTGGTATTCAAAAATACCATCCGGTACCAGGCATGAAGGAGTTGATAATCAAAGCCGCCGAACAATTTCGCTTGGCAATAGTCTCGGCTACCTATAACCGCTCTATTCAATCGTTCTTAGAGCAGCACGGGCTCAACGAATATTTTTCCGAGATCCTAGGTGGCGATGTAGGCCACAGTAAATCCAAAAAAATTGAACAATTCTGTGCTGACTGGCAGACTACCCCACAAAAATGCTTGTTTATTACCGACACCCTGGGGGATCTGCACGAAGCTGCAGCAGTAGCCACTCCCAGTATTGGTGTCACCTGGGGGTTTCATACATCCGAAACGTTGCGAAAGGGCAGCCCCATGGCCATTGTTACTAGCCCCACTGAATTATCAGACCGAATTTACGAGCATTTTTCTATCTAATTTTTATTTAATAACAAAAAGTATGAAAGAACAATATAAAAATGTACTTCTAGGGGCAGCAGCACTAATCGTTGTCTTGGCTGGATACGTTGCCTGGCACCGTTTAATTACTACCGTCGCACCCGTTGAATCGACGAAAAATACCATTACTACCTCTACATTGGATATAAAAAATAATGATATTCCCTCCCCAGCTGTTTCGTCTACAGAAAAAATGAGCGACACTGTCCAGCCGCCCAAAACCGCCTTCACTCCAAAAAATTATGGCGAAGCCTTGAATTATTACCGCTCGCTGGGGGCTTATTTCCAGTTGGTAAAATGCAGCAGCACGCCTGGCATGATCAGTTTAAAAAAAGGCGTTAAATTTATGGTAGATAACCGCGACGCCGTAGCGCACAAAATCGGCTTGGGCAAAACGATCTATACAGTTCGCCCCTATGGCTACCTGGTACTCGTGGCGCCAGGCACAGACAGCGTACCTCTTACCTGTGACGGTGGGGGTTCCGCCATGCTCAATGTTGAAAAATAAATCTATAGAGAGCGAGTCGTCACTCAGGAAGAGCTAGTTGACAGTCGCGTTATTTTCTGCTATACTACTTTCATAAAATTTGGGTAACGGAGTATCACAAAGTTCCCAAACGTTTATTCGCCAACCGGTATTCAACCGGCGCGGGAGGTCGAATATTAATAAAGCATCTCAAAAAACATTTTGGGAACAAACCAAGCAAACAACACTATGACTTTTGGTACCGATCGGCAAATGTACGATGTGGACATGACCTGCGCAAAATGCAGCGCCCACATTTCCCAGCTGCCGTTTCAACCTTCAGGTGATCGTCCAGTCTACTGCGTAGACTGCAACCGCGCCTTCCGTCAATCTCGTACCGGTGGTATGGGTGGCGGCATGGGCCGTGGCATGGGCGGACCTCGTCCAGCCCGTCAGATGTACAGCGTCAATTTGAACTGTGCAACCTGTGGATCTGCAATTACCCAATTGCCTTTCCAGCCAACTGGTGATAAGCCAGTTTATTGCCGAGACTGCATGCAGGCTCGCCGCAATAGCTAATTATAGCTACATCTTCAAACTCCCTCGTCCTAACCGGCGAGGGAGTTTTTTGTTAAAAAAACCCTGCAACTATTAACTAGATTTAAGAGCTAATTAAAGAAACGAGTTGGTTTTTGCCCCTGTCGCAAAGCCAAGTAC
>CAZPCV010000007.1:22580-37666 GCA_964585245.1 uncultured Gammaproteobacteria bacterium | reverse complement strand
GGGATGATAAATTGTTTGTAGAAAAAGCGTATACGATAACGAAAGAAAGTGCCCCTGCCCTAGTGCAACAGCTCTCTAGTGGCTCGGCGGCCACTAGTTTGCGTCAGCATGCGGGCAGTTTTGGCGCCGCCAAGGTGCTTATTATCGAGCGTTCGGATGGAGGAATCGAATTGAAATTATCTAGTAGTGAACTGGCCAAGCGCTCTAAAGAATTCAAAGAAATTTTTCAGAAGTTTCCTGGCGATAGGCCAGTGTATTTAGCGGTAGAGGATAAAAAGATAAAGACGGCGTTCACGGTATCGGTTACGCCCGAATTTAAAGCGGCAATCAAATAAAAATAATTAAAAAACCATCCCGACTCAATTGGGATGGTTTTTAGTATAAAGAGATTTTTAATCATTCACATCATTCAAACTCTTGATCGATTCATTTTCATGCACCCGCCTTATACATTCGGCGAAGACCTGCGAAATATCCACCACTTCCGTTTTGTTCAATATTTTTCCCATTGTTGGAATCGTGTTAGTGATCACGAAGCGGTTAATCACCGAAGCATTTAAATCCGCCACTGCATTGCCGCCCAAGACCGGATGCACTGCGCAGGCGTCCACGGCCGACACTCCGGCTTCACGCTGCAAAAATTCCGCGTCGCGAATTAGCGTGCGGCCGCTCGCGATCTCATCATCAATCAATAATACACGCTTGCCGGTGACATCGCCGATAATGCCTTTGATAACCGGTTTTTCATCGTTGCCGCCGCGTCGTTTATCCATAATTGCGACGGGCAGATCAAGGGCATCAGCATAAATTTTCAGCAGTTTAGCAGCCCCGGCATCGCCCGCTACCAAAACATAGTTACTCAGATCCCAATTGTTTTTTAAATGATTAATCAAGAGCGGTGCTGCCAACAAGTGATCGCAAGGAATGGAAAAGAATCCTTGGATTTGCGGCGCATGTAAATCCATTGTTAAAACTCGGTTGGCTCCGGCCGCCATGAGTAAATCTGCTGCTAGGCGGGCGGTGAGACAAATACGCGGCTGATCTTTTTTGTCCGAGCGCGCATAGGGGAAATAGGGGGTTACAGCCGTGATTCGTCCTGCCGAGGCATCCCGCAGTGTACGTATGAACATGAGAAGTTCAAAAAAATTACTATCTACCGGCGCGCAACTAGTCTGCACCACGAATACATCCGCCCCGCGTACGGGCTCGTCAATTGTTAAAAAACGGTTATCATTGCTGAACACTTGGCTGGTAGAAGCACCCAGCGGCACTCCTAAATGGTGGCAGATAGACGTAGCTAATTCCGGATGGCTGCCGCCCGAAAAGATTTTGAGGTCCATAGCGAATGAATAAAATATTTAAAAAATATTTTCATTATTGCCGGGGAGTAAGAGTACCATCAATCTTCCAGTTGGGGTCGGCGCCGATATCCTGCCAACGAGTATATTTTTGTTCTTTCGCCAGATAATATCCGGCTACCGCAATCATGGCTCCGTTATCCATGCAATATTTTAAAGCAGGAACCTGGAAAATGACATGGGGTAGGGTCTGAGTCAATTCTGTGCGCAAGGTCTCGCGCAAGCGGGCGTTCGCGGCGACGCCTCCGGACAGGATAACAGTTTTGAGTTGGTAGTGTTTCGCGGCTCGCACTGTTTTGCCAACCAGCACATCTACAATCGCTTGTTCAAAACTGGCGCAAAAATCAGGTAATTGCAGGCCAGTGCCCACGTTCCAATTTTTATTTTCTTCGTTAAGTCCATGGTCGCGCAGCCAGTAGAGTGCAGATGTTTTTAACCCGGCAAAACTAAAGTTGTAATTTTCCTGATCGAGCATGGGCCGGGGGAAAGAAATAGCCTTGGCGTTTCCATTTACTCCCTGCTTCGAAATATGCGGGCCGCCCGGATAGGGGAAACCGAGTAGTTTTGCCACTTTGTCGAAACACTCACCGGCCGCATCGTCTACTGTGTGCCCCAGGCGTTCGAAGGTGGTGTGGTCTTTCATGAACACTAACTCTGTGTGGCCACCGCTAACGAGGAGAGCTAAGGCGGGGAATTGTATGGGGCTGGAAGCTACCGGCGTTTGATCTTTAGAATAGGGAATTTCTACCGAGTGGATATGACCGGACAAATGATTGGTCGCAACTAGCGGAATATCCCAGGCATAGCTAAGCGTACGGGCGGCTTCTACGCCGACGATTAAGCCGGTAATAAGTCCGGGGCCCGCAGTTACTGCGATCACATCTGGCCTATTTCTTTCTGTTTGCTCTCCCAGCACTTCTTCAATCAGGGGCACAATTTTTTCCGCATGCTTGCGCCCAGCAATTTCTGGAACTACGCCGCCGTATTTTTTATGAATATCAATTTGCGAAGCGGTTTTTTCACTTAATACAAAATGACCCTGCTCCGAACAATCGAGAAGGGCCACTGATGTATCATCACAAGAAGATTCAATACCGAGTACCAGCATATAAGCAGAATAAGCAATAAGCAGAGTAAGCAATATTTACTATGTGCTTAGTACTTACAGCTTGATTGGTGTCAGAGGGGAGAATCGAACTCCCGACCTCGGGGTTATGAATCCCGTGCTCTAACCGTCTGAGCTACCCTGACAATTTAACTAAAATTGTGAGCACATTTTACTATAATTTTTGCCTGTATGTCAATAAAAGAATTGTGGTTAAGGGGATTTAGGCAGCCAGCTACGAGCCCTGTTGATAGCTGGCTGCGGGCCTTAATAGGGCCGTGTGAAGTGGGACCAACTAGACCACCACTCGTCATCCTTCCACCACGGCGTCTTATCCGTGGTGCCGAACAAACGATCGGCTAGCCCCCAGTAGCTCGTGATTTCGAGCCGCATGGCGGCATTGCCAGCCTTGGTTAGGCCGAATATCCGGCCGTAACCGTGGTGGAGGGCGTGGCGTGGGCGAATGGCCCCGATAAGCCAGCCGAACGGCCCGCGCGGCTGCCACTCGGTGTGAATCACGAAGTGGACCAGATCCAACCACCACGCCTTGCCAATGGCATAAGCGATGGCGGCCAGGGCCACGCGCGGGCTGAGCAACCAGAGCGGGCCAAAAACCACCCAGGCTGCCAGCAGTGCCGCCGGCATGGTTTTGATAGGGAAAAGCAACTCGTCGAGCTTGCTTGGGTCGGCGTGGTGCCGACCGTGGCTCCGCGCTGGTCCACGCGGCATCACATGCCGCAGCCATTTCAGCACCCCTTTAGCGGGGTGCTGAACGTTTCCATGAATGAACCATTCCAAGAAAAACTTCAAAATAAAAATCGGAAGAATGGCCCACCCCCATCGGCTGGGGGCGGTGATCCAGTGGGGAATCACTGTCCATGCCGTCACGTGCGCGCAAAATAAAAAAAACAAAATCCATAACGTTGGTTGGTGGGCGCCAAGGGCGACCACCTGGGGAAAAGTCTTGGTGTTGGGGATGAAAAAATTGGGATGTGTGTGCGTCGCCATGACAACCTCCTTTTTGGCATATGCCGTTGTTAAAAAAACGCCAGCTTCAATTGAGTTGACGACCTGTTAACAACGGCATTCTGCCTTGTCAAAGAGCTAATTAGAAAATAGCAAGTTAGTCTCAACGTAACACGCTACTCTTTTTCTGTCTAACTTTTTTAAAACCATAGACAAATTAGCAAAACATCCTTACTATAAGGGGGTTAGTCTAAGACTGCTTAGCAGATTTTTTGACCACTAATTAAGTCTGTAGGTGTGGATTTTTCTTTTATGAATCTATTTACCTGGGTGATGAGCCAAGGCTATTGGATCGTTTTTTTAGGTATGTGTGTCGAGGGGCCGGCCGTCACTGTCATTGCGTCTTTTGCTGCTGCCATGGGGCATTTTAATATTTGGTGGATAGCTGTTCTCGCAGTGCTCGGCGACATTATACCGGATACAATTTATTACTACCTGGGACATTTTGGCGGTAAGCCGTTGGTGCACTGGTGGGAACAGCGCTCGGGTCCGCCATTAGTGCGGCTAGAAAAAATAATGGCTTCGCTCGAAAAAAATAGTACCAAAGCTATTATACTGTTGAAGTTTACTCCGGTTATCAGCGTGCTGGGGTTTATCATGTTGGGAGTGCGCCGGTGGTCGTTTCGTAAATATATTACTCTCTGCTTTGCCGCCACTGTTCCCAAAGTCATACTTTTGGCGATAGGGGGATATTTTGCCGGAAATTTTTTAAAAGACCACGAAGGGTACCTGCAACGATTGGATATAGTATTGTTTGGGATCGTCGTATTGGTAGTGGGGGTTCCGTTGTTGTATAAACGTTTGGCTGCCGTAATCACTGCCCGGTTAGAAAAGAAATTATGAACATAGCGATTTTTTCCGATAATTTTTATCCGGAATTAAGCGGCATTACCGATACCCTCATTGTTTTAAGTAAAAAATTATCAGCCCGCGGGCATGCGATCCGTTTGTACGCCCCGGCTTATTCGCCACGGGAGTTCCTGATGACCGCGGCTTCTGCCGAAGAGCTTTCGTTGGGGGCGAATATTTCGGTCCATCGCTTCTACTCCTGGCCGTTTCCTTCGGGCACCAAGCAGGGGCGCCTCGTCGTGCCCACCTGGTGGCGTTGGCGCTCGCTACGAGAATTCGCCCCGGACATCATTCACAGTCATTTATTTTTTGGTGTCGGCCTTGAGGCGCTATGGGCTGCGCGTAAATTACAGGTACCGCTCTTGGGCACGAATCACACGCTTTTGCGTGAATTCATTCGTGTCCGCGCGCCCTTTAAAAAACCACTCGTTGCATTGGGTGAGGCCTATGTTACATGGTACTATAACCAGTGTGATTATGTGACCACGCCGTCTCGGCGCTTGTTGGCAGATATGACCAAGTCTGGACTGCATACGCCGGCGAGTGTAATGGATAATCCGATTGATCTGGATGTTTTTAAGCCCGTGAGCCCAGAGCGAAAAGCAAAGTTAAAACAGAAATGGAATTTTTCTGATTGTACCGTGGTGTACGCGGGCAGATTAGCTGCAGAAAAAAATTGTGCCGATCTTATTAGAAGTATTACTTATCTTAAATTAGCTATTCCTACGGTTGAACTGGTAATCGCCGGTCACGGGCAAAGCCAGAGAGAGCTAGAGCGCTTGGTAGCGCACTTGGGCCTAGGGGCTCACATACATTTTTTAGGTACGCTTGATAAAGCGAATTTAGCCGAGGTCTATGCCGCGAGCGATTTGTTTATTTCCGCCAGCCCCTCCGAAAACCAGCCGCTCACGTTGCTCCAGGCGCTCGCGGTGGGGCTCCCGGCAGTAGGTGTAGAGGCTGCCGGCTTAGCAGAATATATTAAGCCTGCCTATGGGATCCTCGCTCCGGTAGGTGATAGTGAGGGGTTGGCTATGGCCGCAGCCCGCATTTTAAAAAACGAAACCAAGCGCGTTACCTATCGCCACGCAGCTCTCACTTGCAGTCAGGAATTTCAAGCCGACAGGATCGTACAAAAATGGGAATCTTTATATTATTCACTCCGGCATTAAACTTGAAAATAGGCAAAAAATGAGCTATAGTACTCGGCACATCCTTCATTTAAACCGGACGTATGAAACTCAGTTTTGTCATCCCAGCTTACAACGAACAAGATTATATCCACCAGTGTTTAAACGCTATCATTGCCGAAATAGCACGCACTTCTTACGAAGTAGAAATTATTGTCGTTAATAACGCCAGCACCGACGCCACCGGCTCGATTGCGGCTTCTTTTCCTGGCGTTATCGTGGTAGACGAACCCCAGAAAGGCCTGGTAGCCGCGCGCGCGGCCGGGCTGCGTCGGGCCAGTGGAGACCTGATTGCCAATGTCGATGCCGATACCCGCGTGCCATCGGGCTGGCTGACTACTGTTTTTCAAGCCTTCGCGGCCGATCAAAATCTGGTGGCTCTTAGCGGGCCGATGATATATTACGATGTTTCCCCAGCCAATAATTTGGCGCGTCGCGCCTTTTATGGTTTGGTATTTCTTCTTTATATCGTTAACAAACACGTGTTTAAAGTTTGTTCCGTGGTGCAGGGAGGCAATTTTGTCGTGCGCCGCACGGCCCTATCCACGATCGGCGGCTATAATACCGACTATACTTTTTATGGAGAGGACGCTGATTTAGCACGGCGGTTATTTGCCATCGGTGAAGTTACGTTTACTTTTAAATTACCCATGTTTACCTCCGGGCGACGCATTCTAGTCGAAGGTCCGCTTACGACCGCCTATCATTATGCGCTCAATTATTTCTCTACTTTGTGGTTGAAGCGCCCTGTTACTGCTAGCGAGCGCGATATTAGATCCGAAGAAGTGAAAATAGCCGCGAATAGCGACACCGATATGCTTTCATCTTCAAAACGTGTTTTATTGGTAGCAGGAATAGCCGTATTAATTGCCGGTTTAGGTTTTTTAATGGGGCAACAAGAGCTCCCTTCAAGCACGCCAATACGTCAAAAAATTGTTGAGGTGAAACAGCGTTTCGCCAGAGCCGATGTAGAGACAGATATTTCAGAAACCGTGCAGGTATGGTACAATTATTTTAAAGAGTTAAAATACAATGAATCATCAACTAATTAGGAGTATGAAAAAATCAGCCCTTATTTTGTTAGTCTTAATGATTCTGGCCCCGGCGACTGCTCGGGCTCAAACTGTGGACGTGCCGCCTATCGGCGGACTTAGTCAATTGCTCGGTATAAGCCAAGCCGAGGTAGAAGCCGAGCTGGCCGCTGGTAAAACAGAACTCCAAATCGCGCTCGAACACGGCATGCGCAAAGATGTTTTTTTGAAGCAAACTGCCAAAGCCAAAGCTCCGGTAGCAACATCCTCAAAAAATAAAGCCAAACCGTCTGTAGTCAAAAAGCAGCCGGCCAAAGCCAAAGTTGTCGCCACCAAGAAATCAGTCAGCGTGAAAAAATAAATGTATATTAAAACTTCCTTGCCGGAAGTTTTTTTGATATATGTTCGTAATAATTGTGTTTTAATTCGTATTTGTTATAATTTAATTACTTTTTCTATCTCTAATTTTATATATGAATACACGTCGTCCCGAAGCAGGCCGCCCGCCCGCATCCGAAGCCCTGCAGTCAAAAACAGAAATGGGCCCCAAGCGTCAAGAAATAAAAGATATTCGTGAGTATTCGCGAATCCTGGAGAAGGTGTTAGAAGAGGCGAATATCGAAAAAACTAAGCTTGAAAAAATATTGGAGGCAGCTTTAGCCCAAGACAATTTGGATGAAATGGCTAAAAATCAAATTGGACTTTTAAAAAAGAAAGAAGCTAGACAGTGGGGGGTTTTCGGAGGAATTATAGAAAGTGTAGGTAGTCGGATTGCTAGTGTTTTAAGCAAGAAAAACGAGCCAAAAAATGTTCTTGAAAATAAATTCGCACAAAAATTAGACGGGACAGAAAAGGCAGCTTTAGCCGAAGCAGATCGTCGTTATAGAGATTCTGTAAAATTAGAACGTTTTGAGGAAGTGGATTCCTTAAACAGGAGTGATTCTGAATTGATGAATAAAAACCTATCAAAGTTACCAAGGAATTTCGATTTGGACGCCAAGAGGCTTAATCAAACTGATCAAATAGATGCGGAGATGGCTCGTCAAAACATACAAGCAGAAATAGAAGCGGCCGATCAATTAAAGGCAGAAATCAAAGAAAAATTAAGACTAGATAGCGGAAGTGTCACCGAGGCGTCCGCTGAACATCCCGACCGTAACGAAGATGCTGTTTTAATGAATGTTAAATTAGGATTGTTTGCTGTAGCCGATGGATTAGGGGGATATGGAGGAGGCGAGAAAGCATCGCGTCTGGCAGTAGAAGCAGTGACCGAAGCTGGTTTAGAACACGGGTCGCTTTTGGCTGATGAGAGTAATAGTCTGACGGAACAGCAAATGCAGCAGGCTGCAGATGAAATGAAGGACGCGTTAATAACGGCAGAGGGCAGAATCAGGGAAGCCGTAGAATTGCAGCATGCCTTGGCGGACGTTGCTGATATGGAATCGCAGCGGGTGCTAGATGAAAGAAAGGCTCTCGATCCTAACCTGGACGAAGAGATTGACTCGGCCCCTAAAGACAAGATTGCCACTACGTTTGTGGGCATGAAAGTGAGCGGCGAGTATGTGGCGATGGTGGGAATTGGTGACAGTGGGGTATTATCGTTTGATACTTCAACCGGCAAATTGGAGTGGGCTATTAAACCTGACTCCGCTCTTGAGGCGGTGGCGGATCGTGCACGTCCAGAATTAATTAACTTAGGCCTGAGTGCCAAACTGATTGATAGCTTGAGTTGGATAGCAGATCACGCTAATGACAAGCGACTCACCTATAAAGATGGAATGCCTCTGACACCAAAGGATAAAGAGTTGGTGTTAGAACTAGTATTTAATGGTCAGCCCCTGCCTGAAGCAATTAACAAAGATAGGAAATTAAAAACTATTTATAGAATGTTGCGTCGTAATGCAAACAGTAAGGCGTTGTCTTCGTTTGAAGCCCCTACAAAAAGAGGTGATATTAAATCCGAAGTTCGAAAAATGAAAGCGGGCGAATTATTAATCCCGTGTTCTGATGGCCTGACCGATGTTCTAGGTCTACCGGAAATTGAAGAATTCCTAAAAAATAACGTTGGCAAAAGCCCACAGGAGTTAGCGCTCGGGTTAAAAGATTTAGCTAAGGCGGCCTACGAAGGTGCGAAAACGACCCCATCGTTACGTACCAAGGATAAAAAATCTGATGATATTACCCTGCAAGTGATAGCTGGTGTGAAAGGGGTGCAAAATAATAATGTTGTTAATATCCAACAAGGAGTACGCAAGAAAGGTGTTCCTCCTCCGTTTCCTTCCGCTGCCGCCAAAGTTGGGCCACAAAAAAAGGTTGCCTAATTAGTTATGATTCGTTGCTTGGTCTGTTCATTTTTTTACAAAAAATATAATAAAAGCCGCTTTTCAAGATTCTCGAAAAGCGGCTTAAAATTTTTAGATAAATCTAGGGATTTTTGGTGGCTTCCCAGGTCGCTCCGCGCAGTACCCACTGTTCGCCCTCTGCCCCTTGTGTGAGTTCACCCTTGTCATTAATCGGATCAGGAATAAATTTGTTGCGCAGCAATAGGCCGGTGGCGCTAATATACGTATCAATTGAAGCATCGGGCCAGGCGGGCAAATTTTCGATATAGAGCGGGGTATCATCTGGCATGAGCAGTACCGCCCCCGCTTTGGCATTTTGCGCGCGGCCAGTGAAGGTGGTGGTAGAGCCTAAATTACCGCGCCATACGCGGGCTGCGTCCATGGTTTGATCTTTGTTTTCTTCTACTTCGTACATAGAGACAGGGCGGCTAGAAGAGGGTTTTTGAGCGTAATATACAAAAATTCCGGCACCGAGGCCAAAAATCAAGCCCATCACTGCAAAAACCGTTACCAATTGCTTCGTGTTCATATATTTGTTAAAATAAAATAACTTACTTACTAAGTATAACCATACTATGGATAAAAAACAACTAGTTTATGGATTGGTGGGGTGTGCCCTGTTGCTAGCCGGCGCTGGCTGCAAAGGCAAAGAAACCGTAACGCTTGATTATGCCGGCAAACCGCCGGTCGAAGTTACCTCCGACATGCCAGTTGCTGAAAACGACAAAGGGGTAGTGATCCCCGGAAGCGAAATTAATAAGCCCAATCTAGTCGTACCCACAGACGGGGCTTATGAAGTGGACACCCAAGCGAGCTCAGTGCAATGGAAAGCGGATAAGGCGGTAGGGGCCGGACAATCAGGTACAGTGGGGATTCGATCTGGTGGAATCACCATAAAAAATGGTGCGGTATCTGCCGGTAAATTCGTAATTGATTTGCGTACGATCCGTGATGATAAAGGCAGTGCACAGCTAGAGGAACATCTAAAAAATGCAGATTTTTTTGATGTAGAAAAATATCCAGAAGCCAAATTTGTTATTACTGAGGTATATAGCAATGACGTGCGCGCGATTGCGCCTCCTACGCGCTATATGGTGAAAGGGGATTTAACTATCAAAGGTAAAACGATGGCGATAGAATTCCCGGCCGAAATAGTTGAGGCGAATGGAGTCTTTTCCGCTACGGCCACGCTCACTATCGATCGCACGAAATGGGGGATTACGTATGGATCAGGCACGGTTTTCAAGAATTTAGGGGACAAGCTGATTAAAGATGAAATTGTATTTAATTTGAATTTGAAGACGGTAGCTAAAAAATAGAGATTCTAGTATATAATTAATAAAACCGTCTGAAATAAATATACAGACGGTTTTATTAATGTCGAGAATTAGTTGACTTTTGTATGAGTTGCTCCAGGCTGATAAGTGCGGATGTAATTATTATAATCTTGATCTTCTTGCGAGCCAGCTCCGCCGTGAACTTTGACATCGGTTATAGGCTTTCCGTTGCAATCAACCATAACTTCCTGGTAACTTTTATCGCCAGAACCAGAAAAAGAAAGTCTCGGTTTACATTTTTTATCTGGTTTTGGTTTAGAAGGCTTGTCATTTTTAGCCTTGTTTTCAGGATTTTTTTTAGGAGCTTTTTTATCCGGTTGTAGTGCTAGGTGTTCGACCGCTTTAGTGCGAGATGATGTTTCTGTTTTTGGTTTTTTTGCCTCCGCATCACCGATTGATGCGCCCTCTACGGCTGCCAAAGCTCCTAGTCCCAACATTGCATTTTTTACTGTTTCCTTAATGACTCCAAAACCTTCTTTCATAAGAGTAATGTTAATTGTTACTAGGTAACAATAGAGCAAAAATATTTTTTTGTAAATAGGGCTCGACGAATCCTTCATTGCTATAGAATTTGCCAGGTTGTATGATACGTTTAATTAAACGTTTTAACTGTATATGAAAAGAAAAAGTATCAAATTCCAAAAAAGTATCATTTTTTTTAAAATTCCACTGCTGCTTTTGGCGGGTATCGCAGTATATGCGTTGCTGAAATATGTTGTTGTGTTATCCTTGGTTGCTTCGCTCTGGGCGTTACTAATAATTCTGCTGGGGAGTCTTGATCTGATCAAAGAAACAATCGCGGCCCTGCAGCGGCGTGAGTTCGCTCTCGACTATATCGCGATTGTAGCGATAGTGGTGGGGGTAGTGAGTGGCGAGTATGTAGTGTCACTCATTATCGTGGTGATGTTGTCGGGCGGGCAGACGCTCGAAAAATACGCCTTATCGAAAGCTAAACAATCATTGACGGCTCTTACCGAACGTATCCCCAACGAAGTGGTGCTCTGGAATAAAGGCAGGGCCGACGAGCGCCGGGCGATTGAAAAAGTGAATATTGGCGACGAAATCGTAGTGCGCAAAGGCGAAGTTATTCCGCTTGATGGCGTACTCGTGTCCGAAGAGGCGGTGGTAGACGAATCCTCGCTTACGGGTGAGCCGTATATCATGGAAAAGGTAGCCGGAGACCATCTGCGTAGCGGTACGATTAATGACGGCAATAGTATAGTGTTGAAGGTGGAAAAAATCGATCGCGATTCTACCTATCGCAAAATTATCGAATTGGTAAAACAAGCGCAAACAGAAAAAGCGCCGTTGATTCGACTGGCGAACCGGTACAGTGTTTTTTTTACCCTCATTACCGCGGTTATCGCATTGGTGGGGTTTGCGCTGGGGCATTCGTTGGATCGGGTGCTGGCGGTGCTGGTGGTGGCTACGCCCTGTCCGTTAATTTTAGCAACTCCCATCGCCTTGTTCGGAGGCATGAACTCAGCTGCCAAAAATCGCGTGTTGGCCAAAAAATTATCCAGTCTCGAAGTGTTGTCGCGCGTCACGGCAATTGTGCTGGATAAAACCGGAACCATTACGCTGGGTCAGCCTCTCGTGAGCAATATCACTATTTTTGATCAGAATTTTGATATTAAAAAAGTGTATGCGATTGCCGAGGCACTGGAGCGCAATTCGCTCCATCCGCTTGCCAAAGCGATTGTGCAGGGAGCGAAAGAAAATGGAGCGAAGCGTTTGGTGGCCAAAAAAGTGGACGAGAAAATCGGCTCCGGCATAACCGCTCAGATTGATGGGCAGGAATATGCGCTCGCCAAAATGAGCAAGTATCATCATAGTCAAGCGATTGAATTACACGCGGGCGACCGCCTGATCGCCCGTTTTGAATTTGAAGATAAATTAAAAAATGATTCAGCGGCTATAATTACCGATTTAAAACGACACCATTTATCCTTGTACATTTTTACGGGTGACCGCGAAGAAAACGCGCGTAAAACTATTGGTCAGTTGGGGGCGGTAGGATCGCTCGTGACAGTGCGCTCCGGCTGCACGCCAGCCGACAAACGGCAGGGGGTGGAAGATTTAAAGCGCTCCGGCCAGGTGGTGGCGATGGTAGGGGACGGGATAAACGATGCTCCGGCTCTCGCCAGTGCGGATGTAGGCTTGGTATTCAGCAACGAAGAGCATACCGCTGCCTCCGAGGCGGCTGACATTATATTTTTAGGTGGTGATATGTCCTCAGTCACGTTTATAATAGATATCGCCAAACGTACAGTTAGAATTGCGCTTGAAAGTATTTGGTTTGGTATTGGCCTGAGTATATTGCTTATGGTGCTGGCGGCGGTGGGATATGTCCCGCCCCTTATTGGCGCTTTTTTGCAAGAAAGTATTGATATTTTGGTTATTTTTAATGCCTTGCGTACCAGTCGTTTGTAGCGGCTAAGAAGAGTACGATTGATTTTGAGACACATCAGTGTCACCGAGCGGGGATTCCGGACGTGATAACTCCGTGAGCAGGCGGTGTTTATCAAAGGTGTACGCCTGCTTAAAAAAAGTCATGAGCTGCTCGGTATCACGCAAAGCGTTATACAAACAAACACTCGCTCCGGGCGACGGAGTCATGTTAAAAATAATTCTTTCACCCACAATTTTTCCTTCACCCAGCTGCAATTCGTTTTTAAGTGTGTCTACCCGCTGCAGCCGCATCCCGCCGTATCCTTTAGCTCGTTTAATATCACGCGCTTTAATAGTCGGAATAATCTTTTTGATGCAGCTGACAAAGAAATATTTACCGAAATAAGGTATCTCGTACAAAATATTTTTAGCCAGGTACCAAAATCGCACCGATTCAAACAGAATGATAAAAAAACTTTTCCAGGTAGCCAAGCGGCTTAATCCAGAAGAAACAAAATAATCCGTCATTGTCTTTAGGTTTCGGCTTTCCAGTACCGGGAAAAAGCGGGCAGTGGGCCCCCAGCGCGTTTTGTCCGGTACCGTCAGGTCTGGGTCGCCGTGCGCCGCGGCGAATGGTAATTTAGGATCTTGCACGGTGTATACTTTGCCGCGTAGCAAGGATGGGGTGAAGTAAAATGATCCGGCGATAGGAATTAAGGAAAAATGGTGTCCGTATCCTAGTTTTTTGGCTAGTCCCAGACTATGCGCATCGGCATCTACTACCACGGTTTCGGCGTAGATAGTACGAGAGCGGGTTTTAAGCGCATAATAACCCTCGGCGGTTTTTTCAACCGTTACTATTTCGCAGCCTGTGATGATATCGATTGTTTTGTCGCTCACTTTTTTGGCCTCGGTTATAAATGAGCGTGCCAGGTTGCCAAAGTCTACCGCATATCCAGCCTTATTAAATAGGGCGCAGACCGGTTCGGTAGGTGAACGTCCCGCCATTACTGCGGGCTCTATTTCTCTGATTTGGGAGCTATCGAGCAATACGAGTTCGGGAAAAATAGGTTTTAAATCATGGTAGCGATTTTTTAACACTTCTACCTCTGCCGCCCCTACGCCCAGTACCATTTTTTGGAGTGGCGAAATAACTTTGGCGCGTTCCCCAGCATCTAGAGAATCGGTATAATATTTTACCATCATCGCTGCCGGTTTCACTTCAGCGGCTTTAGCGCGGGAATAATTAGTTTCAATGTCGCCCACATGCAGCGTTTGGCTATTGTTGGTGGCTTTGGAATTCACCTGTCCTACTTCGGTATATTTTTCTATCAGAACTAATCGGGGTAGGGTGGTGTAACGCGCCAGCGTATACAAAAGAGCGGTGCCGCTCGCTCCGCCGCCGATAATTGCCACTGGGTAGACTATGGGAGTATTTTTCATACGCGCTAAAATATATCCTAACAAGGATAACAGGGAATTTTTTTTATGACCAGCGGTAGCTCTATATTTTTAACCGAGTGGCTGACGGCTTTCAGGTAGCCAAAACATTTCGCACAATCTGCTTTTAAACCATGGCGTTAACATCCTAGCGCCTGGCGACATTGGTTGCGCGCACCCGTATCAGAAATTTTATTACATTGGTTGCAAAGCGCTGGTTTGTCGAAGTTCTGTAATGTTTTTTGAATGAGATCGCTATAATCGGTAAACGTATAGGTAGCTGGCGGGGTAAAGAGCGATTCATCTGGTGACCAGTCCGTGCAGGTATAGCTGGTTTGAGTGGTCAGGCTGCCCAAGGTAGAGGTGCTATCAGTTTGCAAGGTAGAGAGATCAGCTAATTTGAAGGTGAGGGCGGTTTGCCGAGGGTCTTCGCTCCAGACATATACTGTGCCGTTTTCAATAATCACATGTCCCGATAATGTGGTAGTGTCGGATTTTACTGAATAATCACTGCGGATTTTTCCGTTGGCCACATAGGTAGTGCCGGATTCAATTACACCTTGAGGTGGAACTGTGCATTTAATATTTTTCCCAGTTTTCGCGAGGTCGGGGAGCGAGCTGTTTATGACTTGCGGTTCCGGAGTGGTTGAGGTTGGGTTAGTAGAAGTGTTTTTTGAACCGCAGCCGGTGGCTGTTAACAACAATAGTGGCAAGAGTAAGAATAAAATATTTTTTTTCATACAGTACAATTTAGAAATAAAAACCCTATCTCTATCTTTCGTGATATGAATAGACTTGTCAAGCACGATTAGCAGGCTTGGCGTGTAATTTTGACAAGGTTTAAGTTAAACTGATTAGTGGCAGTTTTTAAACTGCAGTGCGCCACTAATAGTATGAGGACCAGCTGCACAAGAAAAGGTGATCGCACCTTGCTGGTTTTTGGTTCCGTTTACCGTACTATTTTGAGGGGATGCTTCCAGCGTTGCACACTGCCCAAGATCTTCTCCTGCGGTTTGTGCT